>DASQBH010000921.1:0-12428 GCA_035635315.1 Longimicrobium sp. | reverse complement strand
ATCGAGCTGGCGCAGGTGCACGGCGACGACGACCTGGCCACCGACGTCCGCGACCTGGCCAACCAGCCGCCCGTCATCCGCTACGTCAACCTGCTCGTCCGCGACGCCTACGACGCGGGGGCAAGCGACATCCACCTGGAGGCGGAGCGCACCGGGCTTACGGCGCGCTTTCGCCTGGACGGCGTGCTGACCCCGGCGCCCGAGGCGCCGGCGGAGCTGCACCACGCCGTGGTGAGCCGCATCAAGCTGCTGGCGGAGCTGGACATCGCCGAGCGCCGCCGCCCCCAGGACGGCCGCATTCGCGTGCGCCTGGAAAGCCGCGAGCTGGACCTGCGCGTGAGCACCGTGCCCACCATGTTCGGCGAGAGCGTGGTGCTGCGCCTGCTGGACCGCGGCGGGCGCCCCGTGCGGCTGGGGGAGCTGGGGATGTCGCCCGGCGTGCTGGCGGGGATGGAGGCGCTGGCGGCCAAGCCGTACGGGATGGTGCTGGTGACCGGGCCCACGGGGTCGGGAAAGACGACGACGCTCTACGCGGCGCTGGGGCTGCGCGATACGGCGGCGGAAAAGATCATCACCGTCGAGGACCCGGTGGAGTACCAGCTTCCCGGCGTGACCCAGGTGCCGGTGCACCGGCAGGCGGGGGTGAGCTTCGGCGCGGCGCTGCGGTCCATCCTGCGGCAGGACCCCGACGTCATCATGGTGGGCGAGATGCGCGACCCCGAGACGGCGGAGATCGCCATGCAGGCCGCCATGACGGGCCACCTGGTCTTTTCCACGCTCCATACCAACGACGCCGTGGGCGCCCTGCCGCGGCTGCTGGACCTGGGGATCCCCGACTACCTGGCCGCGGCCACGGTGGACGGCATCCTGGCGCAGCGGCTGGTGCGGCGCGTCTGCGACGGGTGCCGCGAGGTGTACGATCCCCCCCGCGAGGCCGTGCGCCGGCTGGCGGGCGACGACATCCCCCCCGACCACTTCCTTCGCGGCGCCGGCTGCCCGGCGTGCCGGGGGACGGGGTACCGCGGGCGGACGGGGATCTACGAGCTGCTGGTGGTGAGCGACGCCCTGCGCGAGGCCATCATGCGCCGCGCCCCGCGCCCGGAGATGCGCGAGGTGGCGCGCCGCGCGGGGATGACGACGCTGCGGGCGGACGCCTGGCACAAGGTGCGGGACGGGATCACGACGGTGGAGGAGGTGCTGCGTGTGGTGCAGGACTGAGCGCGATCGCGTGTCACGGGGAGGGGAGGTGAAACGTTGGGGGTGACGGACACGCCGGTGCACGTGCGGGCGGCGCGGTGGCTGATGGCGCGCTCGCAGCCCGCCTTTCACCTGGAGCTGGCGCGGCGGCGCGTGGTGTCGCGGCTCACCCGCGGCTCCGTGGTCGAGCGCTACCTGCGCACGGCGTCTCTCCGGGGCCTGCAGCTGGGCACGGGGCACAACCCGCTCCCCGGCTGGCTGAACACCGACGTGCAGGTGTTCCGCCGCGGCCACGTGGAGTTCCTGGACGCCACGAAGCCGTTTCCGCTCCCCGACGCGTCGTTCGACTACGTCTACAGCGAGCACCAGATCGAGCACATCCCCCTGGAAGCGGGGGAGCGGATGCTGGCGGAGTGCTTTCGCGTTCTGCGCCCCGGCGGCGTGGTGCGCATCGCCACGCCGGACCTGCAGGCCATGGCCCGGCTGGCGGAGGCGGAGCTGGACGACGACCGGCGCCACTACGTGGAGTACATCTCCCGCCTGCTCGGCCTGCCCGGGCCTGACCCCACACGCGTGATCAACAGCATGTTCAGAGCGTTTGGCCCCGATGCCGACACGGGGCACCAGTTCATCTACTCGTACGAGTTCCTGGCCGATCGCCTGCGCGCCGCCGGGTTCACCGACGTGCGCCGCCAGGAGCTGGGCGAGAGCACGCACGACGCCCTGCGGGGCATCGAGCGCCACACGGACGTGATCGGCGACGAGCGGGTGGTGCGCTACGAGACGCTGATCGTGGAGGCCACGCGCCCGGAGACCGCGGCGGCGCGTCCGTCCCCGGCGTCGATCGCGCGGGCGGGGTTCACGCTGATCGAGATGCTGGTGATCATCGCCATCATCGCCGTGCTGGCCGCGGTGGTGGCGCCGGAGGTGTTCCGCAACGTGGGCGACGCCAACGCCAGCGCGGCCAAGCAGCAGATCGAGATCTTCTCCACCGCGCTGGACGGCTACCGGCTGGACAACCACGCGTATCCGTCGACGGAGCAGGGGCTGGCGGCGCTGCGGACGGAGCCCACGGTGGGCGACCGGCCCCGCAACTGGCGCGGCCCCTACCTGCGCCGCGCGGTGCCGATGGACCCGTGGGGGAACGCGTACCACTACATCTCGCCGGGGCGCGCCAATCCGCAGGGCTTCGACCTGTACTCGCTGGGCCGGGACGGGCGCGAGGGCGGCGAGGGCGAAGACGCGGACGTGACCTCCTGGGGCGAGCCGCTGAGTAAGTGATACCGATTCTGCTGATTCAGCGTGCATTCAGATCTCCAACGGCGTTCACGCGGAGAGCGCGGAGGAGCGGAGGACGCGGAGAAAAACACGCTCTCTTCTGTTCTCCGCGTGCTCCGCGTCCTCCGCGTCCTCCGCGTGAGGCGAGCAGTAGAGCTCTGAATGCACGGCAAACAATCGGAAACGGTGTGACGTGAGCACCGCCACCCTGCAGTTCACCTACCGCGCGGCGCACCGCACCGGCACGCTGGAGACCGGCACCGTGCGCGCCGAGAGCGCCGAAGCCGCCCGCGAGCTGCTGTTCTCGCGCGGCCTGTTTCCGCTGGAGGTGCGGCTGGAGCGCGGGCGCGAGGCGGGGCGGCCGCGCATGTCCACGGCCGACCTGGCGCTGGGGCTGCGGGTGATGGCGACGCTGCTGGAGTCCGGCCTTCCCGTCGCCCGTACGCTGGCGGCGATGGAGGACCTGGTCCCCGCGGCGTGGAAGACGGCGCTCCCGTCGCTGCGCGAGTCGGTGCGGCAGGGGAACAGCCTGGGCGTGGCGCTCACCGCCGCGCCGGTCGGCTTTCCGCCGCTGGTGGTCGGCCTCGTCCAGGCCGGCGAGGCGGGGAGCGGGCTGGCGGGGGCGGTGGCGCGCGCGGCGGAGCTCACGGAGTCGGCGGCGGAGACGCGGCGGGCAGTGCGCGCGGCGCTGGCGTATCCGCTCATCCTGGCGGTGGCGGGCGCGGGGTCGCTGGTGCTGCTCGTGGGATTCGTCCTTCCGCGCTTCGCGGGGGTGCTGGCGGAGCTGGGGCAGGAGCTGCCCCCCACGGCCCGCACGGTGCTGGCGGCGGCGGAGCTGGCGCGGGCGGGCTTTCTCCCCGCGCTGCTCGCGCTGATGGCGGCGGGGGCGCTGTGGAAGGTGTGGACGGGGACGGAGGAGGGGCGCGCCCGCTGGCACGCGCTGCTGCTGGAGGTGCCGCTGGTGGGCTCCATCCGCCGCGCGGGCGCCACCGGACGGTTCTGCGCGGCGCTGGGCGCCCTGCTGGAGAGCGGCGTCCCCATCTCTCCCGCGCTGTCGCACGCCACACGCGCCACGGGCGACGCGGCGCTCACGGGGCGCATCCTGGCCGCGCGCGAGCAGGTGGTGGCCGGCCGCGCCATCAGCACCTCGCTGGAGGAGAAGGACGCCGCCACCCCCACCAGCGTGCGGCTGATCCGCACGGGCGAGGAGACGGGCCGCCTGGCGCCCATGCTGGCCCACGCCGCGCGGATCGAGAGCGCCCGCGCCGAGCAGACGGTGAAGTCTCTCGTCCGCATCCTGGAGCCGGCGATGATCATCGTCTTTGGCGGCGTGGTGGCGCTGGTGGCGGCGGCGCTGCTGCAGGCGGTGTACAGCGTGAGGCCGGGATGAAGTGCGAAAGTGCGAAAGTGCGAGAGTGCGAAAGTGAAACGCTCTCGCCTCCGCGGGCTTCGTGCGTGCTGCGCGGTCACAATTCACGCACTGACGCACTCACGCACTCACGCACCGGCTTTACGCTGGTGGAGATGATGGTGGTGCTGGTCATCCTGGGGATGATGGCGGGGGTGGCGGGGCTGGCGGCGCGGTCGCTGGAGCGCACGGACGCGTCCTCGGAGCGCGCCGCGGCGATCGCGGACGCGCGGAGCCGCGCCCTGCGCACGCGCCGCCCCGTGACCCTCACCGTACAGGCCGGCGACAGCGTGCGGCGGATGGTCGCCCTCCCCGACGGCAGCGTGCGCGGCGACAGCGCGCTGGGGCTGGACGTGCTGACGGGGAGGCCCCGTGAAGTGCGTTAGTGCGGTAGTGCCCGTGCAGTGCGGAAGTGGGCCTTCCGCGCTCCTGCAGGTCCGTGAGCGGGTCTGCTCACGCACTCACGCACTCACGCACTCACGCACTTTCCCACTTTCGCACTCTCGCACTTTCGCACTTTCGCACTGCCGTAAAGGTGCCGTCCTGCTGGAAGCCATCGTCGCGCTGGTGATCCTGGCCGTCGCGGGGACGGCGGCGGTGACGATGGTGAGCCAGAGCGCCGACTCCGTGCGCCGCGCGCGCATCGCGGACGCGGAGATGCGCGAGGCGGGCGCCTTCTTTCACTCCGTCGCGCTGTGGACGCGGGACGACCTGGACCGCCGCCTGGGCGAGCGCGGACAGGGAAAGTGGAAGCTGATCATCCAGCGCCCCACGCCCACGCTGTACGAGGTGGTGCTCACCGACAGCGCCGTGACGCAGGAGATCCTGCGCACCACCCTCTTTCGCCCCGAGCCGCCGGAGCCGGAGCTCGGTCTGCCCGGGTCCGCGGACGACGTCGCCACGGCGCCGCCGCCGCCGGGAGCGGTGCCGTGAGCGTCCGGAATCCGCATCCGTCCCGCGGCCGCGCCGGCTTTACACTGGTGGAGGTGATGGTCGCCGTGGTGGTGATGGGCGTGGTGCTCGTCGGCGCGCGCACCATGCTGGGGCAGATCGCGGACGATGCCGACCGCATCGCCGCGGCGGCGCGCGAGGCGGACCGCGACGCCAACGCCGAGGCGCTGCTGCGGTCGATCGCGGGCCGGCTGGACGTGTCGCCGGTGCCGGGGAGCGAGATCCGCTTCGAGGGGCAGCCGCAGGGCGCGCGCTTCCACAGCTGGTGCGAGGTGCCCGATGGGTGGCTGGAGCCGTGCGACGTGTCGCTGGGCTTCATCGAGCTGGAGGGCGCGCCGGCGCTGGCGCTGCGCCTTTCCACCGGCGAGACGGTGCCGCTGCGCCGCGGCTTTCGCTCCGGCGAGATCCTCTACCTGCGCGGCGCGGGGAACGGCGGCGACTGGATCAGGTCCTGGGGAGGCAGCATCACCGCCCCCCTGGCGTTCGGCATCGTCATCGACGGAGACACCGCCATCATCCGCATCGGAGAGCGCGGATGACGAACGCGCCGACACGTGCCGAAGCGCAGGGGACCCGCCGTCCCGCGCCACTTTCGCACTTTCGCACTCTCGCACTTTCGCACTCCCCCGACGGATTCGCCCTGATCTCCGTCCTCTGGGTCCTCGTCGGCGTGGCCGCGCTGGCGCTGGCCGCCAACCTGGCCGCGCGCGAAGCGGTGGCGTCGGCGCGCAACCGGGCGGACCTGGGCGCCGCGGCGTGGCGGGCGGAGGCGTGCCTGGAGCGCGCCCGCGCCGCCATCACCGACTCGCTGATCGCCGGGCAGGACGAACCCCCCGGGCGCACCGTCTGGGGGCGGATGGACGCCGTCGTCGCCGCGTCGCCCGCGCTGGCGGGGATGGACTGCGCGGTGGAGATGCTCCCCGCCGGCGCCGCGCTGGACGTGAACGGGGCGGACGCCGGGACGCTGCGGCGCCTGTTCGGGGCCCTGGGCCGCGCGCCCGCCTCGGCGGACTCCCTCGCGGACGCGCTGGCGGACTGGATGGACGCGGACGACGCGCCGCGGCCCTTCGGCGCCGAGGCGGACTGGTACCGGTCGATGCGCCGCTCCACGCCGCGCAACGGGCCGCTGGCGGACGGGCGCGAGGTGCTGCGGGTGCGCGGCTTCGACGCGCTGCCGGGGATCGACACCCTGCTTTCCGCGGAGCCGGGGCGGGTGCCGCTCTCCCACGCCTCCCTGGCCGTCCTGGCGGCGCTCCCGGGCTTGGGCCCGGAGGCCGTCGCGCGGATGGCGGAGCTGCGGATGCGCGGGGAGCGGCCGGCGGACCTGGCGGCGTTCACGCAGTCCCTTTCCCCCGGCGCGCGGGACGAGGCGGGACGCCGCTTCAGCGAGCTGGTGGGCGCGGCGGTGACGGAGCCGGAGGCGTGGATCGTACGGGCGCGGGGGGCAGTCGGCGCCCCGCCCGCGGTAAGCGTGGTGGAGGTGCGGCTGGTGCGCGCGGGAGGCCGCGCGGCCATCGTGCGCCGCAGAACGTGGACGGAATGACTGTTTCGCTGGGGATCGCCGTGGGCGCGGACCGCATCCGCGCCGTCACGCTCAAAGGGGGGCGCATCGTCGCCGCCACGGAGGCGGAAGTGGGTCCGGGAGACTCGCTCTCCGCGGCCGTGGCCGAGCTGCTGGCCGGCGTGCCGCTGCCGCGCTTTCCGCGCCCGCGCCTGACCGTCGCCCTCGGTCCGTCCCTGGCGCAGACGCGGCGGATCGCCGGGCTGCCGCCGCTGGAGGACGCCGCGCTGCTGGCCCAGGTGGTCCGCGAGGGCGCCGGCAAGTTCTTCCTCCGCAACGGCGTTCCTCTCGTGACCACGGGGGTGCGCGTCGTGGAGCCGGGGACCGTCTGGGCCGCCGCGCTGGACGAGCGCGCCGTCCGCGCCGTGGAGGCGGGGTGCCGTACCGCCGGCGTGCGGGTGGACCGCTTTGTCCCCGCGGTGGCGGTGCTGGGGCGCGGCCTGGGCGGCGAGCACCTGCTCTGGCCGGACGGCGGCGCCGTGGCGGAGGTGCGGCTGCGGGGGGACCAGCTGGAGTCCGTCCGCCGCCTCGCCGCCGCGCAGGCGCCCGCCGTCCCGCCCCCCGCCGCCGTCGCTGCCCTGGCGCGGCTGGGGGAGGACGGGTGGCGCTTCGCGGATGCGTACGGCGCCGCCTCGCTCCCGGAGTACGAGCGGATGGTGCACCGCGCCTCCGGCACCGCCGCGGGGGAGGTTCCCGGGTGGCGGATGGCGCTGGCGGGGGGCGCGCTGGCCGCGGCGCTGGCGTTCGCCGCCGTCGCGCCGGCGCTGCGGGCCATGGAGGCGGAGGACCGGGCGATGGGTCGCATCGCCGCGGTGCAGGACCGGCGGCGCGCGGCCGCGGACACGGAGCGCGAGCTGGCGCGGGTCACGGAGGCGCTGGCGGAGGCCGCGGCGTTCGACGTCGGCCGCTACTCTCCGACGCTGCTGCTGGCGGACCTGACGGCCGCCCTCCCCCCCGGCAGCGCCATCGTCGCCTTTCGCGCGGACACGGCCGGCGGCAGCGTGGTCGCCCTGGCCCCCCGCGCGGCGACGGTCGTCCGCCCGCTGGAGAAGGTGCCGGGGATCGTCGCGCCGGAGATCGTGGGCCCCGTGACCCGCGAGGCGCTGGCGGGCCGCGAGCTGGAGCGGGTGACCGTGCGCTTCGGCATCGACGCCGAGCGCCGCGTCCGGCCGGCGGCGGAGGAGGCCGCGCCGTGATCCGGAATCTCTCGGACCGCGACCGCCGTACGCTGGTCGCCGGAACGGTCGTCATCGTCCTCCTGGTCGTGCTGAGCCGCGGCATCCCCGCCTGGCGCCGCTGGGACGCGGACGTGCGCGCCTCCGCGGCGGAGATGTCCGTCGAGGCCGCGCGGGCGGAGCAGACGGTGCGGCTCCTTCCCGCCTCGCTGGACTCGCTGGAGGCCCGCCGCGCCCGCTTCGTCGCCGTGGGGGCCGGGGCGCTGGAGGGGGAGACGGCGGCCGCGTCCGGCGCCGCGCTGGCGTCTCTCGTCAGCGGGGCGGCGGCGCGGGCGGGGGTGCAGATGGGCTCCGTGCAGGTGCGGCCGGACACGGCCTCCGCCGGCACCTTCATGCGCATCGGCGTGCGCGCGGACGCCACGGGCGACCTTCCCGCCCTCACCCGCATGCTGGCCCTGCTGGAGGGCGGGCCGGAGCTGCTGGCCGTCCGCGAGCTCGCCATCACCCAGCCCAGCCCCGGCGGCCCCGCGGAGCAGCCGGAGGCGCTGCGGATGGAGATCACCGTGCAGGGGCTGGCCCTGGTGCGCCGCGAGGGGCTTCCCCGCGCCCCCGCCGGCGCCGCGCGGGAGGATGGAATCGACGGGGACACGGTGGAGATGTACGTCGACAGCGTCGCGACGGAGGGGGAGCCGTGAGCCGGCGGAGGATGGAGGCGCTGCTCTGGATCCTCACCCTGGCCGTCCTGCTCCTCGGATGGTCGCGGTGGCGCCGCGCGGAGCCGGAGGCACGGGCGCCGGCCGGCGCGCTTTCCACGGCGCCCCCGGAGCCGCGGCGCATCCCCCGCGACCGGCTGGCGGCCGCGGGGCAGACGGTGACGGGGGGGAACCCGTTCCGCCTGGATCGAGCCCCGGCGCCGATCGGCTTCACCCAGCCGGGGATGATGGGGATGCCCGGGATGGGGGGGATGCCCGGCCCCATCCCGGAATACGAGCCGCCGCCGCCCCCACGGCCGCAGCTGCTGGTCACCGGCATCGTGGGGCCGCCCTGGCAGGCCCTGCTGGAAGGCGTGCCGGGGCGCGAAGGCGCCGTGGTCGTAAAGCGCGGCGACGTGCTGGGCGACCTGCGCATCCGCGAGATCACCGAGAGCGTCGTCGTGGTGGCGTCGCCCGACACCACCTGGAGGCTGGCCGTCCGCAAACCATGGCAGTGAACCGCATCGTCCGCATCCTCCTTCCGCTCCTCCTGGCCGCCGCCGCCCCGCTGGGTGCGCAGCCGCTGGTGTCGGAGGGGGCGCAGGGAGTGACCGTGAACCTGGTGGACGTGGAGCTGCGCGCGGCCGTCCAGGCCCTCAGCCAGTACCTGGACCGCCCGGTGTTCTTTGGCGCGCTGGGCAACCAGCGCATCACCTTTACCAGCCCGCGACCCATCCCCCGCGCGGAGATGGCCGGGCTGCTGCGCACGCTGCTGGCGGGGCAGGGGTACGTGATGGCCGACGCCGAAGGGGCGTACGACATCCGCGCCAGCGGCGCCCCGCAGGGCGGCGCGCCCGGAACCGCGCCGGGTTTCGCGCCGCCGCCGCAGGCGGGCGGGGGCTCGCTGGCCAGCGCCAACGGGATCGAGCTCTTCGTGGTGCGCCTGCGCCACGCGCGCGCCGCCGACGTGGCGGCCACGGTGAACGCGCTGTACGGCCGCGGCGGCGCCCTGGGCGAGATCGGCCAGCGGCGCGAGACGCTGAACGACGGGCTGAACGCCAACCGGGTGGCCCCGTACGGCCAGCCGGCGCCGGACGTCTCCGTGTCGCAGGCGTCGATGGGCAACCTGAGCGGCAACGTGGTCATCGTCCCCGACCAGCGGACGAACAGCCTGCTGGTGCGCGCCAGCCAGGCGGACTTCGCCCTCATCCGCGCGGCGGTGGAGCAGGTGGACGTGCGGCCGCTGCAGGTGCTGATCGAGGCCACGGTGGCCTACGTGCGCCGCGACTTCACCTTCGCCTACGGCCTGCAGGCCTTCGTGGGAGAAGTGCCGATCGCCGGCTCGGAGAACACCGCCATCAGCGTGTCCACCACGGGGGCCAGCGTCTCGGACCTGGTGATCCGCGCGCTCAACCTGGGCGGCATCGACCTGAACCTGGTGCTGCGGGCGGGGGAGTCGCGCAGCAGCGTCATCATCCTGGACCGCCCCCTCCTCCTCGCGGCCAACAACGAGGAGGCGGAGATCGTCGTCGGCGAGCAGCGGCCGTTCGTGCAGGTGCAGCGGTCGACGGACGGCGGCGTGCTGGACGAGGTGGTGCAGTACAAGGACGTGGGCACCTCGCTGCGCGTGCTGCCCACCATCAGCGCCGACGGATACGTGCAGCTGGCGGTTACGCAGGAGGTGAACAGCGCCACCGACCAGGAGGCCGGCGGCGGCATCAGCGCGCCGGTCATCAGCACCCGCGCCATCCAGACGCAGCTGCTGGTGCGTGACGGGCACACCGCCGTGCTGGGCGGCCTGGCCGGCACGCAGCGCGACCGCACCAGCGGCGGCATCCCCTTTCTGTCCAGCCTTCCCGGGATCGGCGGGCTGTTTGGACGCAAGGCGCGCCGGAACAACGACTTCGAGCTGTTCGTCTTCATCACCCCGCACGTCATCTACAGCGACGAAGACCTGGACGCCGCCGCGGGCGACGTGCGCACCAACCGCGCGAACATGCGCCGCGCGGTGGGAAAGGTGCGCCCGCTCATCACCCCCACCCCGGCGGACAGCAGCCAGTCCCCCGCCGGCCCGACGCCGCCGACGCCCCCCGCCGTGCCGCCGGTGCCGTGAGCTGCGCGCCGGGTTGCGCCCGTCCCGGCGGACCACCGGTCCATGCCGGCGCCTTTTCATCCCCCGTTCCCGGCGGAGCCCCCCTCACGGGTCCCGCCGGCGGATCCACCCACCCGTAGCCCGAAGCTCCCCTGCCCGTTCACGGCACCCCTTCGACCCGGACCGCTTCCCGCTCATGCCCCTGCTCCGCCACACCCCTCCGGCGCGCCTGCTGGCGCGCGCCGCGTCCGCGCTGGCCCTCTTGTTCCTGGCCCTGGCCGCCCCGCTGCACGGGCAGGCCGACGGCGGGGACACGTGGGCCCTGATCAGCCCCGACATCGACACCGTAACCGCGCCGTCCCTGGCGGTGACGGTGAACTTCTACGACAACGCCTCGCTGAACACCAACACGCGCTCCATCATCTTCAACGGCGTGCCGGTGCAGAACAGCTTCACCCATACCCCGGTCACCACGACGTTCCCGGGGATGGTCACCACCAGCTCGTCGGCGACCCTGACGCTGCAGCCCGGTGACAACACGCTCTGGGCCAGCATCTGCGACAACACCGACTGCGGCGACACCACCCGCGTGACGTTCACCTACGCGGGCCGTCCGGCGGTGCAGGTGCGGCCCGACGGGGGGACGGCCACGGCGGGCGCCTCCGTGGCCACCACCCACCAGTTCCGGGTGGTGAACCCCGGCTCCGGGCCGGGCACCTACACCCTGCGGCCGGAGTGCCGCGACGCGTGGACGGGGGGCCAGGTGGCGGGGTGCACGGCCTCGGCGGCCAGCGTGACGGTGGCCGCGGGCGATTCGGTGGGCGTGACGGTCACCCTCCCCGGCGGGGCCGCGGGCGCGGCGCGGGTGGTGCGCCTGTCCGCGGAGCTGGCGCGCACGCCGGGAGTGTCCGACGCGGGATGGGTGGACATGGGCTCCGTGGGCGCGGGGGGCTCGGCCCAGGTGGCGCCCCAGGTGCAGGCGGTGCCGCTGACCGCGGGGACGGTGGTGGACCGGTCCGAGTGCGTTACCGTGGCGGTGGCGCCGGGGACGGCGTACGAGTGCGGAGACGTGCGGATGGCCCACGGGCTCCCCGCGCACCGCACCTACAACCGCGGCTGGGCGCCGGCGCTGCTGTACAACAGCCAGCACGCGCACCCGCGGCCCATCGTGTACGCGGACGTGACGGTGCCGGCGACCGCGGCGGTGCCCAGCTCGGTGCAGGTGGTGGCCACGGTGGCGGGCATCGCCACGACGGTGACGTACCCGGGATCGGAGTTCACGCCGGGGGTTGCCCGGCGGGTGGCGGTGCAGGTGGACGGGTCCGGCTGGGCCACCGGGGTGTATCCGTACGTGCTGCAGGCCACCTCCAACTACCCGTCGAGCTCGTTTTCGGCATCGTTCACGGGCGAGCTCCCCATCGTGAACCGCGCGGGAAGCCCGTTCGGCCCGGGGTGGTGGATGGCGGGGCTGGAGCAGCTGATCTGCATCGGCTGCGCCACCGGCGGGGCGCGGATGCTGTGGGTGGGCGGCGACGGCAGCACCAAGGTCTACGAGCCCCTTTCGTGGTGGCAGACGTGGGTGGCGCAGAACCCGGGCGGCGCGCCCGACACGCTGACGCTGGTGGGGTACTCGTACTACGTGCGCAAGCTTCCCGGCGGAGGCCGGGTGGAGCTGGGCGGCGTGGGGCAGCACCTGCGCACCGTGAACCGGCTGGGACAGGCCACGCAGTTCTTTACGCAGAACTCCGGGGTCCCCGACAGCATCCACGCGCCGGTGCCGGCGGGCCAGGGGGCGCGCAGCTGGGTGTTCACCTACGGCTCGGGCCTCACGGAGGTGCGGGCCAGAACGCCCGGCGCGGCCGACCGCGTGGTCGCGTTCGGGCACGCGCACGGCGATGAGCGCATCACCTCCATCACCGACCCCGACTCCGGGGTGACGGCGATCACCTACTCCACGACCGCGGGCGCCACGCGGATGCCGGTGGCGGTGACCGACCGGCGCGGCACCTGGCACGCGCTGGCGTACGACGCGGCGTGGAAGCTGGCGTCGGTCCGCCTGTATATGGACGGCGCG
>DASQBH010000920.1:0-3165 GCA_035635315.1 Longimicrobium sp. | reverse complement strand
GGAGCTCAGCCTGGAGATGGCCGGCCGAGCCGGCCTTCCCCGCGAGGCGGCGCGCGCCGCCAACGTGCTGGGGATCATCGTCTACGCGCGTGGCGCCCTGCACGAGGCCGCGGCGCTGTACGAGTCGGCGCTCGACGCCGCGCGCGAGCTGCGCGACGACGACCTGATCGGGCTGGCGTGCGCCAACCTGGGCGTCGTGGCCAACATCCGCGGCGACCTGCGCGCGGCGTTCCAGCACTACCTGGAGAGCATTGCCGCGGCGGTGCGCACGGGGAGCGTGCAGGCCTCCATGCTGGGGTACAACAACCTGGGGATGCTCGCCTCGGACGTGCGCGAGTGGATGCAGGCGGACCTGCTCTTTCACCGCGCGCTGGAGATGGCGGAGCAGGTGGGCGACACCTCCGTGACCCCCATGCTGCTGCTGAACCGCGCCGAGCCGCTGATCCAGGTGGGCGAGCTGGACCTGGCGCAGGAGGTGCTGGACCGCGCCGAGGCCATGGCGGAGCGCATGCAGGACGACCGCGACCTGGCCGAGGCGGCGCGCTTTCGCGCCCTGCTGGCCCGCCGCCGCGGCAACGACGCGGCGGCCGCGCAGCTGCTGGGGCGCTCGCTGCTGCTGGCCACGCGCGCCGGCCTGCGCCTGGAGCGCGCCGAGGCGCTGGAGCAGATCGCCCTGCTGCACCACGACGCCGGCCGCGCGGACGACGCGCGCGCGCACCTGTCCGAGGCCTGCACCGAGTACTTTGCCGCCGGCGCCACCCGCGACTGCCTGCGCCTGCGCGAGCTGGCCGGCGTCTGGTCGTCGGAAGAAGCGGCCGCCGCGCCCACCATCCCCGCGCTGCGCATCGCCGGCGCGGCGTAGGATGCAGCCCGGTGCGTCTCCCGTCGCGGAGGTCCTCTGGCGGCAGTTCGGGGCGGCGATCGACATGCTGGAGAACGCGATCGCCGCCTGTCCGGACGACCTGTGGAGCGACCGCTCGCGACGGCCGGAGCTCTGGTACGTGGCGTACCACACCCTCTTCCTTCTCGACCTGTACCTTTCCGGATCGCCCGACGGCTTTGCTCCGCCCGCCCCGTTCACGCTGGACGAGCTGGACGACGTCCTGCCCGAGCGCCCGTACCGCAAGGACGAGCTGCTCCCCTACCTGGAGCACGGCCGCACAAAGTGCCGCGCCGTCATCGCCTCGCTGACGGAGGAGAGGCTGCACCAGGCGCAGACGTGGTGGACGCACGAATCCACGATGCTGGAGATGCTCGTCTACAACCTGCGCCACGTGCAGCACCACGCGGCGCAGCTGAACCTCCTCCTCCGCCAGCAGACCGATTCCGCCCCCGGCTGGGTCGCGAGGACCGGGCGCAGCCTGGACGACTGACGCTCGCGTCCCGGGCCTTCACATCATCCGTGGCTCACGGGATTGCCGGGGTTGCCGACTGGATACGGTGGGAAGTCCGCTGTACTTTGGTAGCGGACGCATCCACGAAGAATCGGGGACGAAGTCATGACATTCAGCAACGTGATCCACACCGATCCCGAGATCCTGGGCGGTACGCCCGTGTTCGTGGGAACACGGGTGCCGCTCAAGAACCTGATGGACTACCTGGAAGGCGGACATCCGCTGGACGACTTTCTCGACGACTTTCCCAGCGTAACGCGTGAGCAGGCGATCGCCGCGCTCGAAGAGGCCCGCCAGGCGCTGAACGAGCGTGCGCGTGCTGCTTGACGAGTGCACGCCTCGAAAGCTCCGCCGCGAACTGACGGAGCACGAGGTGCGCACCGTGCCGGAGATGGGATGGAGTGGAACGAAGAACGGCGCCCTGCTGCGGCGGGCAGGCGCGGAGTTCGATGTGCTTCTGACCGTCGATTCCAACATGAATTTCAGCAGAACCTGACCGATCTCCCGCTCGCCGTCGTCGTGCTCGTCGCCCACAGCAACGACGTCGACGTGCTCAAGCCCCTGATGCCGCAGGTGCGCGACCTTCTCCCGATCGTCGAGCACGGCCGGTTGTACCACATCGGTCCCGCGGACTGACCCCTGGCAGGTCTCGCCGGTTCACTCATAAAAAGCGGATCCGGATCATGCGCCCGATTCCTCGTGCGCTGTGGCTGGTGGTGCTGGCGGACGTGGTGCTGACGTACGCGTACTGCTTTGCCACGTACGCGCTGCTGCCGCGCTCGCCGCTCGCCGCTCCCACGGCGGACTTCCTGACGCGGCCGTGGGCGTACGGCTACATCGCACCCGTGGCGGTGGTGGCGGCGTGGCGTGGGGCGCGGCGGGTGCTGGATGCGTGGGCCGGGCGCCCGCGGTGGTGGCGGCTGGCGCTGGAGGGTGCCGCGGTCGGCGCGGCGGCCGCGTTCCTCATGGCGCCGCCGACGCCGGGAAGGCCGCTGACGCAGGTCGCGCGCGGGATGCTGGAGGTCGCCGCCATCACCGGCGTGCTGGGGCTGATGCTGACGGTGCTGAACCGGCCGCTCGCACGCGCGCTGCGCCCGGGACGCTCCGCCAGGGCGCATCCGCGAGTCCCATCCGGCCAGCATCGGCGCGGGAGCTGGCGCGTCAACTGAGGTCCATGCAGCCGGCTTCGACCCTGGAGCTCATCCGGATCCTTTCGTTCGGCAGTCGTGGAGAAAGCGTCCATCAATGCCTCGCGCGGCCGTCCGGCGGCGCGGGGCTGTGTTTTTTCGCATCATGCCCCATCTTTACAGGCTTCGGTTTGATGATGACGGCTGCGATGTGAGGCGTGGCCCGTGCGGACGACGACTGCGATGACGAGCGATTTTTTCGATGATCTGGAGGCCCGCGGCCTCATCCACGGCGCCAGCGAGGGCGCGCGCGAGGCACTGGCCGCGGGTTCGCTGACGGTCTACATCGGCTTCGACCCCACCGGCCCCACCCTGCACGTGGGGCACCTGCTCCCCGTGCTGGTGCTGGCGCGCCTGCAGCGCGCCGGGCACCGGCCCATCGCGCTGCTGGGCGGCGGCACGGGAATGATCGGCGACCCCAGCGGCAAGACGGTGGAGCGCCAGCTGCTCACCCGGGCGGACGTGGAGGCCAACGTCGAGAGCATCCGCGGGCAGTGCCTCGCACGCGCCAGCGAGGGCGCGCGCGAGGCACTGGCCGCGGGTTCGCTGACGGTCTACATCGGCTTCGACCCCACCGGCCCCAC
>DASQBH010000919.1:0-5941 GCA_035635315.1 Longimicrobium sp. | reverse complement strand
GGGCGGGACGGCCCCGGGGCACCCGGTGGACCGAGACGCCGGGAGTCGGCGTTCCATCCGGTGCCACGCGCCACGACCTGTACCTGTCGGGTGTCGTAAGCAAAGCCGCAGCAGCGATTTGCGCTGCTGCGGCTCTTGCCGGAGTCGTCGGCGGATCCGCCGCTATTCCGCCGCGCCCACGATGCTCTCCACGCGCACCTTGTCGTCCGGCGGGGGCGCGGAGAAGGCGGCCACCACGGCGGCGTAGGTGTCGTAGCTCGCCACGGCGGGGTCGCCCTCATGGTAGGGCGGCTGCGGGTGGTACTGCGCCATCAGCTGCACGCGCTTCCCCACCGCCTCGTCGCCCGCGATCAGCGAGGCCAGCGCCAGCGCCGAGTCGAGCCCCGACGAGATGCCGCCGCCGGTGAGCCGGTTGCGGTCCACCACGTAGCGCGGAAAGCCGTTCACCACCTTCACCTTCGGGAAGCCTTCCTGGAGCGCGGGGACGGCGCTCCAGTAGGTGGTGGCCTGGTAGCCGTCCAGGAGCCCGGCGGCGGCCAGCAAGAAGGCGCCGGTGCAGACGGAGGCCACCCACCTGGCGCCGCCGGCCTGCTCGCGGAGGAAGCGGAGGTAGCCGGGGTCGGTGGCGATCACCTGCTCCACCACCTGCGGCCAGCCGCCGGGGACGAAGAGGACGTCCAGCTGCGGGCAGTCCTCCAGGCTGACGTCGGCGCTCACGCGGATGCCGTTGGCCGACACCACGGACGTCTCGGCGGCCACCAGCAGCACCTTCACGGTGTTGCCCGGCCATGCGTGGTTCATGAACGAAAACATCTCGTGCGGCCCCGACATGTCCAGCAGGTCGAAGCCGTGAAAGAGCGGGATGCCGATGGTGACGGTCTTGCCCATGAGGGCGAGCTCCTGTGGGTGGGGAACGGAAGGACGGGGGAGCACGGCGGGGATCGCCGCCGAAGATGCCATGAACGTGCGTTCCTGGCGGCACGCCGTCAACTGTTTCGGCAAGGCATCGGCGGCTCTCAGGGGGGCTGTCGCGTTCGCTGGAAGGCTGCCATCCGTCCGTTCGGCTCTTCCTCTCCTGGCTCGTGCACCGTGCTCCGCCGGGGCGCGTCGCCGCGTGGTTCCTGCGGAGCCGGGGACGGATCAGGAGTGGGATGGGTTTACCGCGAAAACGCGGCATTTCGGCGCGGGGAGTCCGGCAGGCCCTTCCGGAACATCAAGGATTTACAAGGGTTTTCGGCACCCGCGCCGATTCCTTCTCTAACTCCGTGTGAGGCGATTCTCGTCGTTTGATTGCGGATGCCGATTCAGACGGCCAATGCGCGATCGGCGGGGATGTGTGAATCGGGCGCGGACTCGGCGGCAAGGCGGATGGGAAGGTCGAGGGTCGCGCGGACGCCGCTCGGAGCAAGGTTCTCCAGGCGCAGCGAGGCGGCGCCGCAGTAGAGGGCGTCCAGGCGCGCCAGCGTATTGCGGATCCCCACGCCCGGCGAGTCCAGCGCCCCCTCCGCCAGTCCGCGGCCCGTGTTCTCCACCTCCAGCCGCAGCCGCTCCTGCACCCGCCGCGCGCGCAGTGTCACCCGCCCGGGCTCCGGCACCGGCGCCACGCCGTGGCGAATAGCGTTCTCCACCAGCGGCTGCAGGATCAGCGCGGGGACCAGCGCGCGCTCCAGCCCCGGCTCCACGCGCACGTCCACCGACAGGCGGTCGTGAAAGCGGACGCGCTCGATCTCCAGGTAGTGCCCCAGGTAGTCCAGCTCTTCGCGCAGCGGGATCTCGTGGCGGGTGTCGCCGCGCAGGGCCACGCGCAGCAGCCCGCCCAGCCGGCCGATCATCTCCACCGCCGCGCCGTTGTCCGCCCGCCGCACCAGCCCGCTGACGGCGTTGAGCGCATTGAACAGAAAGTGCGGGTTCAGCTCCATCCGCAGTGCGCTAAGCCGCGCCTCTGACATCTGCGCCTCCAGCCGCACGGCGCGCGTGCGCAGCTCCGCCGCCGCCAGCTCCTCCTCGCGAAAGCGGCGAAAGTAGTCCAGCGTGTAGTGCGCCCCCGCGATGGCCGCGTACGTCAGCAGGTCCAGCAGGAGAAAGCTGAGGAAGAGCGAGCGGATCTGTACCGTCACCGACGGATGCACCCAGTGGCCGTGGGTGCGGTAGTAGATGTGGCCTTCCACCACCAGGTGCAGCGACGAGAACGCCAGCCCCGCCAGCAGGTGCCCCAGCACCAGCCGCGCGGACCCCAGGCGGTCCGGGCGCAGCCGGCGGCACACCCACAGGACGGCGGGCGTGAGCAGCGCCCACAGGTACCACCACGGCAGGTTGCCGATCAGCGCGCTCAGCACGCCGCGGTCCTGGCCGATGAGCCGCTGGCCGATGTACGCGTTGCCGCTCTCCACCAGCCCGAAGAACGTCCACGCGCCGAACACCGCCAGCCGGCCGCGCCATCCCGGCCCGGGCGTGCTCACAGGTCCGGCCGCAGCAGGGCGCCGCGAAAGGTGCGGCTCACCCGCAGCCGCGTGTCGTCGCGCAGGATGGCCAGGTGGTCGCCGCCCATCCACGGCTGCACCTCGCGGATGCGCGACACGTTGACCACGGTGGAGCGGTGGATGCGGACGAAGTGGGCCGGGTCCAGCCGCTCCGCCACCGACGCCAGCGTGCCGCGGATGAGGTGCGTGCGGCCGCCGGCGTGCAGCCGCACGTACTTGCCGTCGGCCTCCAGCCAGTCCACCTCGGCCACGGGGACGAACTGGGTGCGGTTCTGCGCGCTCACCGTAAGCCAGCTGGCGTACGGCGCCGGCGCCGCGGCGCGCGCGGTGTGCACCGCCGCCGGGTGCGGCCCGCCGTTGTGCAGCTCCCGCAGCAGCGCCTCGAGCCGCTCGCCCATCTCTCCCTTGCGCTCCGTCTGGATGCGCCGCCGCGCGTGCCGCAGCGCCTGGTGAAAGCGCTCGTCCCCGAACGGCTTGAGCAGGTAGTCCAGCGCGTGCACCTGGAACGCGCGCAGGGCGTGCTCCTCGAAGGCGGTGACGAAGATGGTGGCCGGCATCCGCTCCGGCCCCACCGCCTCGATCACGCCGAAGCCGTCCATCCCCGGCATCTGCACGTCCAGGAACACCAGGTCCGGCGCCAGTCGCTCGACGGCCTCCACCGCCGCCTGCCCCGTGGGGCACTCCGCCACGATCCGGCACTCCGGCTCCCGCGCCAGCGCCAGGCGAATGCAGTCGCGCGCCAGCGGCTCGTCGTCCACCGTGACCACGCGCAGGGGGCCGGGAGGGGATGGGTGCATCGTCATCGAAAGAGAAGGTTCGATGGATGTCGATGGGAGATGTCGGAAGCGGATGCGCGGGGGTGGACGGGCGGGGGAGCCGGCGAGGAACGCCGGACATCCACCCGCTGCCGCCGCCTCTGGATCAGTTACGCGTAAAGACGAGCGCCATCTCGGTCTCCCATGCTTCGCCGTCCTCCGAGACCGCCCACTCCTGCCGCACCACGCCGGCCGAAACGGGCTCCAGCGTCATCCGCACCTGGAGGGAACGCCCGTCGGGCCCCGGTTCTGTCCCGGTGAGCACCAGCCGCCCGTCCACCAGCGCGCCGCGCAGTTCCACCCGCTCGCCCTCGCTGTCGATGTACGTGCGGAAGAACTGGTTGTAACGCGGGTCGAAGTAGAACCAGCTGACGGAGGCGTACCCCTTGTCCGTTGCGTAGCTCTCCTCCGCCAGGCAGCCGCTCAGGTCGCCGGTGATGTACGCCGTCCCCAGCGCAGGCCCCTGCTCACCGGAAACGGTCCAGGTTCCCAGCAGAAAATCCAGCTGCCGCGTGGGCGCGCCCAGCCCGCCCGCCTGGCAGCCGATGGTCTGCACCTCCGCGGGCGGGGTGACGCCGGGAACACGGGTGTAGGTCAGCGCGCCGCTCTGGTGAATGCCCAGCGCGGGCACGTCCAGCTTCCACGCCTGCACCACCTGTCCGGTGGGCAGCACGTACCAGCGGTACCCGTCAAAGATGTCCGCACCCGCCAGCGTCAACCGCTGGCCGGCCAGCACCATGGTGTCCGCCTCCAGGTTCCCCGCCATGCGCAGGTGCCCGCCCGGCTGCGAGCTCACCCAGGTCTGGTGCCACTGCTGCAGGTCGCGGTCGTACGCGTTGATGCTGCGCCCGCGGATGCCGTTGGACGCCGTCCAGCTCTCCGAGACCAGGCATCCGTCCAGCCCGGCGAGGATGCGGTTGGTGCTGCCGCCCTGCCCGTTGGCCGCCGTCACGTTCCAGTCGCCCAGCCAGAAGTCGAACTGGCGATGGCGGGCGTCGTCCTGGCACGGCTGCGCGGGCGCCGCGCGGTCCACGCCGCCGTTGTAGACGGCCAGCCGCCCGCGGGCCAGCAGCCCGAAAGGACCGTCGGGGTCCGGTATCCCCAGCAGCTCGCCGTCCCTGCACCCGGACGACACCGCCAGCACCGCCAGCCCGATGGAAAGTCTACGTGAGATCAACCACATGCTGCCTCCCTTGTGTGACTCGATTGGTCATCGTTGGATGGACCCGCGCGTGCCAGTGCGGCATCGCGCCGGGTCTACAGGGAGGATGGGCCGGATGCGGTGCGGACGCGCGCATGATGTCCCCCAGCCGCGCACACCGGGAACGAGCCGTTCTGTGCGGGCGCGAGACGATCGGTGCTTCCGCAGTGCGGCGTAAAAACAACAGCGAAAGGTACAGAGGGACAGACAAAAGCCAGAGGAACAGAGAAAACCCGGTTTCCTCTGTTCCTCTGGCTTTTGTCTGCTCCTCTGTACCCCCCAGTCTTTGGCGGAGCTGGATCAGGGGGTGGAGGGAGGGCGCAGATACGTGTGCTGGCCCTCGTTGCCCAGCCGGTCCACGGGCGTCACGACGATCAGGTCCGGGTAGGGAGTGTCGGCCTGGCTCACGATCTCGCCGTAGACCTGCGGCCATCCGGAGATCACGTCGATGCTCCAGACCCCGGCGCGGCGCGCGCGGACCACGTACCAGCGCGGCCGTTCACCGGACGCGCGAGGGATCTCCAACGAGAACGAGCCGGTGCCCCCGCGCGGCTGCAGGGTGACGCGCGGGGCGGGGAGGACGGTGCCGCCCAGCCAGGGCGTCGCGGGGATGAGCGCGGGCTGGCTGTACGGCCCCCGCAGCAGGCGCTCGTTCAGCGAGTCGGGGTTCTGCATCAACGCCTTCATGCTGAAGTGCACGTTCCCCGTGGCGCCCGCGATCCCCCGCGTGACCCAGATCTGGTCGGTGATCTCCTCCGCCCGCCACTCGCGCGGCACGCGGCTGGTAAAGTTGCCGGGCCACATGTGCCGCCCGTGCACGTTCTGCTCGGTCCACCAGCGCAGCAGCACGGGATACGAAAGGTCCGGCCGCGAGATAGCCCAGTACAGCTGCGGCGTGTAGTAGTCCACCCACCCCTCGCGTATCCACTTGCGCGCGTCGGCGTACAGCTGCTCGTGCTGGTCGAAGCGCGTTCCCTGCCCCGCGGGGTGCCCCGGCCGCCAGATGCCGAACGGGCTGATGCCGAACTTTACCCACGGCTTTTCGCGGTGGATGCCCTGGTACAGCTCCTGGATGAGCGTGTTGACGTTCTCTCGCCGCCAGTCGGACCGCGACAGGCGGCCGCCGCCCTGCACGTACCGCTGCCAGCTGGGCTCGTCGGGAAAGTCGACCGGCTGCCTGGTGACGGTATCGGTTTCCGGATACGGATAGAAGTAGTCGTCGATGTGCACGCCGTCGACGTCGTACCGGCGCACGACGTCCAGCACCACCGCCAGCGTCTGCGCGCGCACCTCGGGGTCGCCGGGGTCCATCCACACGTTGCGGCCGTACTGCCGCACCAGGTCCGGCCGCCGCCGCGCGATGTGCGACGCCGCCACCGGCGAGCGGCCGGACGGATGCCGCGCGCGGTAGGGATTGAACCACGCATGCAGCTCCATCCCCCGCT
>DASQBH010000918.1:0-3243 GCA_035635315.1 Longimicrobium sp. | reverse complement strand
ATGAACGACCGCGGTCGGCCGGAGACTTCCGGCCGCCCGCTCATACCAGATCCGCAAAAAGATTGGGTTTCATACGGAGCAACGGAGGAACGGAGATCATGCTCCCTCTCCGTTGTTCCGTTGCTCCGTATGCCAATTCTTTTTCAGGATTCGGTATCAGAGGGTTTGCGATCTCGCCGGCAGAACCGGGGGGCTGGGTTGATGCCGTGAATCCAGCCCCGCGGCCGCCGAGAGGAGATCCTTCGGTCGCGCCCAGGTGATTGTAATGGTTCAGGCTCCGTGTGGCGCTCCCTCAGGAAGTCACGCGTTCGGTTTGGATTGGCAACACCCTCTCAGCCTCAGGAGGGGCGCGCGTCGGGCTCGCGGACGGCGATGACCTCGAAGGCGGCGTTCTTGAAGAAGACGCGCTTCAGCAGGTCTCCCGCGTGGCGGGCGCGGCCCGGGGGCGTCCGCTCCACGGACTGCTCCAGCACGCGCAGGGGCAGCGGATCGAACATCCGGCGGGCCTCGGCCAGCGTCAGGTGCACCGTGTGATCGGCAAAGGGGGTGATCTCCAGCCGCACCCCCAGCCCGTTCCACAGCGCGTGCAGGCGCGACGCCGCGCCGTACACGGGATGGTGCACGTTGACGGTGAAGTACAGCAGCCCACCGGGCGCCAGCACGCGCGCCAGCTCCGCGACGATCGCCGCCGGCCGCTCCGCGTGGTCGATCACGTTGTCGCACAGCACCACGTCGAACGCGCCCGTCCCGAACGGAAGGGACTCGCCGGCCGCCGCCACGGTGCGCACGCGGCCCTGCCAGAAGGGGAACAGCCGCCGGTAGTGCGCGGCGAGCGGATCCACCCCGATGCCGTGCCGGGAGCCGAAGAAAAAGATCAGCCCGTGCGCCCCGCTCCCCACCTCCAGCACGCGCGCGTCCGGGGCGATGGCACGGACGCGCTCCAGGCGCTCGCGCACGGCGCGCGAATGGGCGGTCATCCGGATCACCATCTGCTCCTCGCGGCCGCGAAGGGCGTTCGCCTTGGCCTGCTGGTAGGCGAGCTGCCGTTCCAGGGCGCGCGCGGCCCGCCGGCCCAGCGCGTCCAGCCTGCGCGGCTCAGTCTCCGTCGGCCGTTCCGTCACGCGAAATCCTCCGTCAGGCGGCTGAGCCGGCCGGCTGCCGGCCGGACGCGCGCTTGGCCTCCGCGCCCCGCAGGATCGCCTCGGCCAGCGGCTCCGCGCCAAAGCGCACGGGGTCCGTCGTCGGCAGGCCGGTGACGCTGGCGATGCGGGCGATCTCGTCGCGGGCGGCGGACTCGTCCATGTCGAAGGTGACCAGGGAAACGCCGATGACCTTCGACGGGCGCAGCGGGGCGATGGCACCCTCGCAGATGCCGATCATCTCCTCCACCGAGGGCAGCGGCATCCAGCTGTACGCGTTGCCGCCGCCGTACGGGCACTGGCGGGTGGGCTGGTGGCAGAGGATCATGGCGTCCGGCAGGGACCCGTGCAGCAGCCCCAGCGTCACCCCCGAGTAGCCGGGGTGGACCAGCGAGCCCTGCCCCTCCACCAGCACCACGTCGTTCCCCTGCGCCGCGCGCAGCACCAGCCGCTCCGCCGCCCCGCCGATGAAGTCGGCGACCACGGCGTCCACGGCGATCCCCCATCCCTCGATCAGGATCCCCGTCTGCCCCGTGGCGGCAAAGCCCACGCGGGTGCCGCGGGCCGTGAGCGCGTCGCGGATGTGCAGCCCCGCCGTCATCTTGCCGATGTTGCAGTCCGTGCCCACGGTGAGCACGGAGTAGGCGTCGATCAGACGCGCATTGCCCTGGCTCACCGGCAGGTCCGCGGGCGGCTTGCGCAGGTCGTGGATGCGCACGCCGCGCTCCGCCGCCAGCCGCGCCAGCTCCGCGTCGTCCCCCAGGTGCAGGTGCAGCCCGCTCACGACGTGCAGCCCGCCGGCGATGGCCGTGCGCAGCATGGGCCGCCACGCCTCCGGCAGCCCGCCCCCCTGCGGCGCGATGCCGACCAGGAGCGCCGTGGGCCCCATCCGCATCGCCTCCTCGACGGTGCCCACCACCGGGATCGATCCCCCGAACCCCAGCACGTCCTGCACGGTGCGCCCGGCGTGCGTGGAGTCCAGCACGCACACCACGCGGTCGGGGATAAAGCGGACGGCGCTGTTGGCCGTCTTGCTGGTCAGCGGCCCGAACTGCCCTTCGGCGACGACGACGTAGCGGTAGGTGGAGAGGTCGTGGGTCACGGGAGTGGGTGCGTGAGTGCGTGAGTGCGAAAGTGCGAAAGTGCGAAAGTGCGAAAGTGCGAAAGTGCGTGGGTGAGGGCTCACTTCCGCACTCACGCACTACCGCACTCACGCACTCTCATCTCGGGGCCGCCCCGGCTTCCTCCAGCACGGCGGGGATGCTCACCCCGGCGGCGTCTACCCGCAGCGTTCCCTCGGGCAGGCGGATCTCGGAGGGGGTGTCGCGCACGAAGCGGCGGAAGCCCTTGCCCTCCAGCAGGCGGTGCACGTAGATGCGGCGCGTGATCACCATCACCGTCGCCAGCACGGGGACGGCGACCAGCAGCCCCACGGGGCCCAGCAGCTCCGCCATGATCAGCACGCTCAGGATGGAGAGCACCGGCGGCAGGTGCACCCGGCGCTCCATGATGAGCGGATGGACGAAGTTGGCCTCGATCAGGTGCACCACCAGCCCCAGCAGCACCACCAGGAACGCGTGCCACACGCCCCCGCTCCCCAGCACGAACAGGGCGGGGAGGAGCGTGGAGACCAGCGTGCCGAAGAAGGGGATCATCACCAGCACACCCGTGAACACGCCGAACGCCAGCGCAAAGGGCACGTCCAGGATCTCCAGGCCGATCCAGGTGAGCACGCCCAGAAAGACCATCGCCAGCATCTGCCCGCCGATCCACGCGCGCAGCGAGCGGGCCAGGTCCGCCAGGATGTCGCGCACCAGCTCGCGGTGCACCGGCGGCGCCAGCGAGACGATGCCGTCGCGGTACACCTCCGGCCGCAGCGCCATGTAGATCCCCATCACCAGCACGCTGATGCCGTTGATGAGGAAGTGCAGCGTGTCGAAGACCACGGGAAAGAGGCCCGCCGCGTACTGCCCCGCGTTCTGCGCCAGGCCGGAAAGCTGCTCCGACAGGCGCTCAGGCGGCAGCACGGCCGCCAGCAGGGGATACTGCGCCGTGAGCTCGCGCAGGCTGGCCATCCACACCTGGATCTGCGCCGGCAGCGCCG
>DASQBH010000917.1:0-9127 GCA_035635315.1 Longimicrobium sp. | reverse complement strand
GCATTGGGAGACTGACAAAGGGATGAGCAATTCACGGGTGGACCAGCGGTTCGACGAGCTGGTGTCGCAGGTGCACGACTGGGTGGAATCGGCCGTGGCGCTGGACGAAGGGCACTTTCCAAGCGAGCTGCTGAGCGACCTTCGCGACCTGGTCGAAGAGCTCAAGGCGTTCATGGACGACGACGAAAGCTCGGAGTACAGCCGCGCCGACGTGCTGGAGGTCTTCGTCACGCCCGAGATGGGCGAGGTGATGCACCGCTTTCCCAAGGTGCGCCGCCTGCTGGAGAGCGCCTGGGGCTCGCAGCTCATCGAGCAGATCGACGAAGAGTCGGCCGGGTTCGATCCCGAAGGCGACGACGACGACGACGATTGACCCCCCACCGGCCCGCCCCGCGGGGCGGCCGGCGGCCCGGGCGCCTGCCCCGGGAGGGCCGCGCCGTGCCCGCGTGAGAGGCGCGGCGCGCGTGCGTCCACGACGTAGCCGGTTGCAAGGAGCCCTGCCCCAACGGCGGGGCTTTTTGGCGTCTGTTTTGTCACCGTTCTCTGGTGCGGCGGGCGGCGGCTTTCGTTAATCCGGCCTGACGCCTTGCGTGAAGACGGATCGTCGCGTACAATCCCGAGTGTCCACCAGCCGAACTTAGACAAAGTGGCCGGGCCGCCTCGCAGGACGAGGCATGGCGCCATGTGCCCATCGAGACGCTGCGTGCCTTTATGGACCAGCTGGTGCTCGACACGTCCCTGCGCGACGTGGCGGCACTGGTAGGGCTGGGGCACGAGGCGCTTCGCAAGTTCATCAACGGCACCACCGAGCGGCCGCACGCGCGCAGCCTGCGGGCGATGGGGCAGCTGTACAACGAGCGGCAGGCGCAGGCAAAGGAGCGCGCCGCCGTCCCCACGGCGGGCCAGCTGAGGCTGCTGCTGCCGCGCGGGCTGGAGGACGCCAGCGCCGCCGTGCGCGAGGCGTTCGACGCCATCCGCGGCACCCGGAAGGGCGGGGCCTATGCGGACAACATGGAGCGCTTTCTCCTGCTGCGCCTGGAAGAGGAATACGCGGTGGATACCAGCTGGGCCCCCACCCGCAAGCGCAGCCGCAAGTAGCCTCGCGGAGATCCCGACGACCTGAGCCCGTCTCCCAGCAGGAGGCGGGCTTTTGCGTGTGGGCGGGAACGATGCTCGCGGAGAGGAAGCCTGGCAGTCGCGATCCCGACCAGGTGCCCCGCAGCCCGCCTGCCGGAGCGAATGAATTCGCCGCTACAAAGGCACAAAGTCCGCCTGCGCGGACTCGGCGGCCCGGGTGCGTGCGGCGTCCCAGGCACTGGCGCATCCGCAACCAGGGGTGTGGCCGCCTGCCTCTCCCTGGCGGTTGAAACCGCGGCTGGCAAAGCACAAAGTCCGCCTGCGCGGACTCGGCGGCCCGGGTGCGTGCGGCGTTCCAGGCACTGGCGCGTCCGCAACCAGGGATCACACCGTCACCCGTTCACCCCCTGCCGCCTCCCGCGGTCCGCGCCTTGCGCCTGCCCGCCGGCGCGATCCCGAACCCCCCGCGCGTGCCGATGATCCAGCTGCTGACCCGCACCAAGGCCCAGTCCGCCGACCAGGCGCCGCCGTCGTTTCCGCTGCGCGTGGGCAGCATCGACGTGGGCTCCAACGCCATCCGCTTTCTGGCGGCCGAGTTCACCGCGCCCACCAGGTACCAGGTGCTGGCGGAGATGCGCGAGCCGGTGCGGCTGGGGCACGAGGTCTTCCTGTCCGGCAAGCTGGCCCGCGGCGCCATGGAGGCGGCCGTGCAGGCCATCGCCGTCTTTCGCCTGCAGATGGAGGCGCTGGGCATAGGCCACTACCGGGCCGTGGCCACCAGCGCCACCCGCGAGAGCCGCAACGGCGAGGAGTTCGTGGCCCGCGTGCGGCGCGAGACGGGGATCGAGCTGGAGGTGATCACCGGGAGCGAAGAAGCGCGCCTGGTCTACGAGGCCGTGAAGGCGCAGGTGCCGTTCGGGCGAAAGAAGTGGCTGCTCGTGGACCTGGGCGGGGGCAGCGTGGAGGTGTCGCTGGTGGACCAGGCGGCCATCCTGTGGAGCGAGTCGCACACCATGGGCTCGGTGCGGCTGCTGGAGGAGCTGGCGGTCTCCGGCGAGGAGCCGGGGCGCTTTCAGCGGCTGCTGGAGGAGTACGCGGCCACGCTGCGCATCCCCGTGATCGCCCAGCAGTGGAACCCCGCGGGGCTCATCGCCACGGGCGGCAACATCGAGGCGCTGGCCAAGCTGATCGGGGCCGAGCCGGGGCGCGGCAGGGCGGCGTCGGTGCCGCTGGCGGAGCTGCGGAGCGCCATCGAACGGCTGTCGCGCCTTTCCTTTCGCCAGCGCGTGGAGCAGCTGGGGCTGCGCGAGGACCGGGCGGACGTGATCCTTCCCGCGGCGATGGTCTACGAGCGCGTGGCCACGCTGGCCGGGGTGAGCGAGATCCTGGTGCCCGCCGTCGGATTGAAGGACGGCGTGCTGGTGGACCTGGTGGACGACCTGACCACCCACGAGGCGCACGAGGTCCGCAAGGAGAAGCAGGCGCTGGCGGGCGCCATCGCCCTGGGCAAGCGCTACCTGTTCGACGAGGTGCACGCCACGCACGTGGCGCGGCTGGCCGGCTCGCTCTTCGACCAGCTGCAGAAGCTGCACAAGCTGGAGTCGGCGGACCGGCGGATGCTGCTGGCGGCGGCGGTGCTGCACGACGTGGGCATCTTCATCGGCCACAAGAAGCACCACAAGCACTCGCTGTACGTGATCTCGCAGTCCGAGATCCCCGAGTTCACCCCGCGCGAGATCGCGGTGATCGCCAACGTGGCGCGCTACCACCGCAAGGGCGTTCCCGCGGTGCACCACGAGCCGTACACGGGGCTGGAGTCCGAAGACCGCGAGCGGGTGGTAAAGCTGGCCAGCATCCTTCGCATCGCCGACGCGCTGGACCGCGAGCACGTGCAGGCGGTGCGCGGGGTCAAGGCGACGGCGGGCAAGAGCAAGCTCACGCTGGAGCTGGACGGCACCGGCGACCTGCTGCTGGAGCGCTGGGCCCTGCGCCGCAAGGCCGGCCTTTTCGCCGACACCTTCGGCCTTGAGGTGGAGGTGGCCGGCGACCGGGAAGGGTGAAGCGTTCGCTGAGGCCGCATCGAGCCCCCTGGAAGGATCACGCGGAGGACGCGGAGGAAAGAGAGAGGACGCGGATGAGGCTTTCCTCCGCGTGATTTGTCGTCTACGCCTCGCGCGGGGGGAAGTAGTCGCGCTGGATGGCGGCGGCGATGTCGGGGGCGGCGTGGGGGCGGCCGATGCGGCGGGCTTCTTCGGAGAGGCGCTCCAGCAGCCCCGGCTCGGCGAACACGCGGTGAAAGGCGTCGCGCATCTCCTGCTCCGTCGAGGCGCAGAGGCCGGCGCCTTCTTCGATCACCGCCCGCGTGTTCACCTCCTCCGCGCCGGGGATGGGGCGCGTGAGAAGCAGGGGACGGCCCACCGCCAGCGTCTCGCTGACCGTGAGCCCGCCCGGCTTGCCGGCCACCACGTCCGCCGCGGCCAGAAAGCGCTCCATCCCGCACACGGTGCCGTGCACCTGCAGACGCTCCGGCGGGATTCCGGCGGCGGACAGCCGCACCCGCGCCGCCTCGTTCTTTGCGCAGATGGTGACGATCTGCACGGCGGGGTGCGTGGCGTGCAGCGCGGCCGCCGTCCCCTCTTCCACCCCGATCCCCAGCCCGCCCCCCATCACCAGCGCCACCGGCCGGTCCTGCGCCAGCCCCAGCTCCGCGCGCGCCGCCGCCCGTGACGGCGCGTGGGCAAAGGCGGGGGCGATGGGGATGCCCGTGACCTCGATGCGGCTGCGGCGCACGCGGCGGCGGCGCAGGTCGGTGGCCATGGTGTCGGTGGCCACGAAGTACTGCGCCACGCCCCGCTGCACCCAGAAGCGGTGCAGGCCGAAGTCGGTGATCACCAGCGAGAGCGGCGGAAGGCCAAAGCGGCCGGCGGCCAGCTGCGCGGGAAGAAAGTGCGTGCACAGGCACACGCGCCACGGGCCGGACTTGAGCAGGCGCCGGAACTCGCGAAAGAGCGTGCGGTGCGCCACTGGGCCCCAGCGCGCCTGGTTGGCGTCGGTGCCGTCGGTAAAGCGGTAGATCTCCTTCCACAGCCGCGGCGCGCGCGACACCATGGTCTCGAAGAGCGAGCCGTAGAAGGTGCGCACCCACCGGGGGGCGATGGAAAGCAGCTCCACGTGCTCCACGTGCAGCCCGGGGTCCTGCTCCACGAACGCCTCGCGCACCGCCTCGGCTGCCCGGATGTGGCCGGTGCCGTTGGCGGCGGAGACGATCAGGACGGCCGGCCGGCTCATGAGAGCATCTGGAGCTCGGGTGTGGTGGGCGGGGCCAGGTCTCCCCGGCAGAACGGCCGCGGGGTGGAGAGAGTTTCCGTCCGTGCGGGTGGACGTCGCAAGGACCGTGCTTTCCGGCGGGTCCTCACCTCCCCCGGATCCCGCGGTGCCACGGCGAATCTCACCCTCCTGGCCTCCGTGATTTTCCGACCGGCAAGTTTCCGTCGCGTGTGGAGACGGTGTTTCGGCGGCGGATGTTTGCATCCAGCGTCGCAAGTGACTTTCGCTGCCGAACCTGCCGGAACTTTGATTTCCTGAAGGAGGCGCCGCTCCAGAACCTGCTTGCACCACCGACCGTGGTGCCGACCGAAGGATCTCACCGGCAGAACCGCGGGGCTGGATCGACGCCGCGAATCCAGCCCGAGGCCGCCCAGAGGAGGTCCTTCGGTCGCGCGCAGGTGATTGTGAAGGTTCGAGTTTCGCGTGGCGCTCCCTCAGGAAGTCACGTTTCAGGTAGGTGTGGCGAGACCCCCCGGGATGCGAAAAACCCCTCGCGGCGTGGTGCCGCGAGGGGTTCTTTCGGTTCCGCCGGATGGCCGAATCAGCGCGCCGCGCGGGCCAGGCCCAGGGCGTAGTCGGCCCACCAGCCGCCGGCGGCGGGGCCGCCGTTGCAGGTGCCGTCGCTCTCGCCGGGGTGCTTTACCCACAGGTACGCGTCCACCAGGCGATGGCCCGTCTGCGCGGTGGGGGCGGCGCCCAGCGCCTGCCCCTGCGCGTTGCACCAGTCGTGGCCGTTGGCCGTGCCCGCGCCGTTGCGGCTGGTGTCGATGACGAAGTGCTTGCCGCCCACGCGCCGCGAAAGCTGCTCGCCCGCGGCGATGGCGCGCGGCGTGGCGATGAAGTTGGAGACGTTCAGCGCGAACCCGTCGGCGCGGTCGATCCCCGACGCGCGCATGCGCTCCGCCATCTCGTCGTAGCGGCCAAAGGTGGGGCTGCCGCCGTCCAGGTACACCGTGGCGCCCGCGGCCTTGAGCGCATCCACCGCCTCGCCCAGCAGGCGAAACCGCTCGGCGCGGCGCTCGGCGCTCAGGCAGTCCGTCACCATCGTCGCGTCGGGCTCCAGGATGACGACGGCGCGGCGGCCGTTGATGCCCGCGGCAAAGGCGCGGATCCAGCGGCGGTAGCCGTCGGCGTTGCGCGAGCCGCCCGCGGAGTGCAGCCCGCAGTCCCGCTGGGGGATGTTGTACGCCACCAGCACCGGGGTGGTACCCTGCGCCGCCGCGGCGCTCACCAGCCCGTTGACGTCCGCGCGCACGTCGCGGTTCCACTCGCCGAACCAGGTGGCCTGCGGCTGCCGGGCGATTCGCTCGATGAGCGCCGCGTCCTGCGGGCGCGAGCGGCGCCAGTCGGCGGCCTGACGCGCGGCGTGGGTGCCGGGATTTACGTAGAAGCGAGCCCGCGCGATCGGGTTTACCGGATCGACGTCGTTGGCGACGGCGGTACGCGGGGTGGCGGCCAGGGTGCCCAGCGCGACCAGCAGCGCGGGGGCAAGGCGGCGAACGGCGGGACGGGCGGCACCCGAAAGGGCGCCGAAGCGGATCTCTGCCATTTGTCTCACCTCTTCGGTAGCCCGGCTGGCTTTGCGGCGCCTGTGCAGGCGCCCACGGAAGCCCCGTGGCTTTGCGTCCCCGTATCTCTACGGGTTTGCCGTTGTCGGAAGGTGCCCGGCCGGGAGGCCGGGACGCCGCATCCCCGCTGGAACCAGCAGGAGGCAGCGCTCTTTCAAGTGCAAGTAATTTAACAACTTGTGTAGATGCGGTCAAGCCGCCTGTTTCTGGTGCCGTAGCAGAGATAAACCTGTGCGAGGGGCGGGCGCCCCCCTCTCCCGGCCTCTCCCCCATAAACTGCATGGGGGAGAGGAGAATTCGATCGTGCTTCGGCAAGGGCGTCGCACCTCCCTCCCCCGCGCAGTTTGCGGGGGAGGGTCGGGGAGGGGGGCGGCGTCCGGCGCAGTTCGATCCCCGGTCGCTGCGCGGGCTTAATCCACCTCATCAACCTCCCATCCTCTTGCCTCACAACATCTTGTCCTCCTCTCCGCATCCCCTGCCCCACCCGATCGGGTAGGGGTGCCCGCCACACCGGAAGCGGTGCGCTACCGCACAAGAAGCGCGGTAATCGACATCCTGAGGTGTGTGAGCAGTGCTCATGGAACCACTGTTGCTAGACAGAACGGTCTACCGCGTTCGCGCCGCCGGCGAACGCGGGCAAGACCGGCTGGCGGGTCCGGCCTGGGGCGGCGGCCGGAAGACACGCGAACCACGTGAGACGGAAAGGACACCCGCATGTCGGCAGTACTGGAAAAGGGCCCCGAGGTGCAGGGCGTTCAGGTGCTGGGCGAGGGCAATGGCACCAGGGCGCGGGTGCTCACCCCCCAGGCGCTGGAGTTCGTGGCCGGGCTGCACCGCCGCTTCAACGCCACGCGCATGGAGCTGCTGCGCGCACGCGACGAGCGCCAGGAGTGGCTGGACGCCGACGGCGAGCCGACCTTTCTGCCCGAGACGGCGCACGTGCGCGAGGGCGACTGGACGGTGGCGCCCTGCCCGCCCGACCTGCAGGACCGGCGCGTAGAGATCACCGGGCCCACCGACGCCAAGATGGTGATCAACGCCCTCAACTCGGGGGCAAGCTGCTTCATGGCCGACTTCGAGGACGCGCTCTCACCCACCTGGCGCAACGTCCTGGACGGGCAGGCCAACCTGATGGACGCCGTGCGCCGCACCCTTTCGCTGGACACCGGTGAGAAGCAGTACCGGCTGAAGGACAGGACGGCCGTGCTCATCGTGCGGCCGCGGGGGTGGCACCTGCCGGAGCGCCACGTGCTGGTGGACGGCGAGCCGATCAGCGCGTCGCTCTTCGACTTTGGCCTCTTCTTCTTCCACAACGCAAAGGAGCTGCTGGAGCGCGGCAGCGGGCCGTACTTCTACCTGCCGAAGCTGGAGAGCCACCTGGAGGCACGGCTGTGGAACGACGTGTTCACGGCGGCGCAGCAGGAGCTGGGCGTTCCGCACGGGACCATCCGCGCCACGGTGCTCATCGAGACCATCCTGGCCGCGTTCGAGATGGACGAGATCCTGTACGAGCTGCGCGACCACGCCGCGGGCCTCAACGCCGGCCGGTGGGACTACATCTTCAGCATCATCAAGAAGTTCCGGAACCGCGGCGACTTCGTGCTCCCGGACCGGGTGCAGGTGACGATGACGGTGCCGTTCATGAAGTGCTACGCCGAGCTGCTGGTAAAGACCTGCCACCGCCGCGGCGCGCACGCCATGGGCGGCATGGCCGCGTTCATCCCCAGCCGCCGCGACGCCGAGGTGAACGAGAAGGCGATGGCCAGGGTGCGCGAGGACAAGGCGCGCGAGGCGGGGCAGGGCTTCGACGGCACCTGGGTGGCGCATCCGGACCTGGTGCCGGTCGCGCGGGTGGAATTCGACAAGATTCTGAACGAAAGGTCCAACCAGAAGGACGTGAAGCGCGAAGAGGTGAACGTGCCGCCCCACGCGCTGCTGCAGACGGGGATCGTGGGCGGGCAGATCACGGAGGGCGGCGCGCGGCTCAACGTGAACGTGGCGCTGCAGTACATCGAGCAGTGGCTGATGGGGAACGGCGCGGCCGCGCTGCACAACCTGATGGAAGACGCCGCCACGGCCGAGATCAGCCGCGCGCAGCTGTGGCAGTGGATCCGCCACCGCTCGCCGATCCAGGACGACGGCGACGGGGACGGCTTCTTCACTCCGGACGACTACATCCGCTTGCGCGACGCGGAGATGGAGGCGCTGCGGGCCGAGCGCGAGGACCCGCGCTGCCTGGAGGCCGCGCGCGAGCTGCTGGACGAGCTGGTGCTGAGCGACGAGTTCATTCCGTTCCTCACGCTCCCCGCCTACCAGCTGCTGGACGGCGGGCGCTGCGGGGGATGACGGGGAATAGGGAATAGGGAATAGCGGTACAGCGCCGCGACGCGGCAAACCGCACTCCCGCACTAACGCACTAACGCACTGTTTTCGGCTCCGCGCCGGGGCAGACCCTTCGAGAGGAGACGAGACCGATGGAGAGCTTCGACGCGCAGGTAAAGGACCTGAACATCAGGTGGGTGACGGATGCCCGCTGGGAGGGCATCACCCGGCCGTACACCGCCGAAGAGGTGGTGCGGCTGCGGGGATCGCTGCTGGTGGAGCACACCATCGCGCGGCACGGGGCCGAGCGGCTGTGGAAGGCGCTGCACGCCGACGAGCCGGTGCGCACCTTCGGCGCGCTGACGGGCGCGCAGGCGGTGCAGATGGTCAAGGGCGGGCTGCAGGCCATCTACCTGAGCGGTTGGCAGGTGGCGGGCGACAACAACCTGAGCGGGCAGACGTACCCCGACCAGTCGCTGTACCCGTCCAACAGCGTTCCCGCCGTGGTCAAGCGCCTGAACAACGCGCTGCAGCGGGCCGACCAGGTGGAGTGGGCCGAAAAGGGCGAGGCCCAGCGCGACTGGATGGTGCCCATCGTCGCCGACGCCGAGGCGGGCTTCGGCGGGCCGCTGCACGCCTTCGAGCTGACCAAGCAGATGATCGAGGCGGGGGCGGCCGGCGTGCACTACGAGGACCAGCTGGCCTCGGAGAAGAAGTGCGGCCACCTGGGGGGCAAGGTGCTGGTCCCCACCGCCCAGTTCGAGCGCACCCTGATCGCGTCGCGGCTGGCGGCGGACGTGCTGGACGTGCCCACGCTGCTCATCGCCCGCACG
>DASQBH010000916.1:0-4145 GCA_035635315.1 Longimicrobium sp. | reverse complement strand
GGTCCAGGTGCCCGGCCCACCCCAGCGCCATCGGCGTGTAGAACCACGCGACGAACCGGCCGATCCCCGTATCCTCCATCCACCCGTCCAGCAGCCGCCGCAGCGCCGGCTCGGCGTCCGCGGCGTCCAGCGAGGGCAGGTGCGGAACGATGACCGTCACCCCGTCGTCGCCGTGGGTGACCTGCAGCCACGGGCCCGCGTCGTGGTGCACGGGTTCTTCCCAGTAGAACACGCGCCGCTCGCGGGCAAAGCGGCTCATCAGGTGCTGCGGCCGCTGGTAGACGAAGTTCCAGCGCAGGTGCGAAAAGCACAGAAGGTCGGGCTTGCGCGCGCGGCCGGAGCCGCTTGCGCCGTGGGTAGGCTGAGGCATCTGTGGAACCGATCTCGGGAAGGAAACAGAGCGGGGATGCACGCACAAATTGGCCTTCTGCGCACGCCCTCGGGCAAACGCAACAGGGGCAATTGACGTGCCTCACCAGAAACACAGTCCTTTAATTTCGCGGGTTCTTGGCATCGGAGTGCACAGAGTGTACGTACGCTGGCGTAATCCGATCCGGACACGTTCGTCAGGCGCCACAGGCTACGCTCACCGCTCTCTCCGGAGACCGGTAACGCAGAGGAAGGCACCCGGCCGATGGGCGGAGCGGCGCCAGAAGTTCCGGCATTTCCGTTGCACGTGGAACCTGAGGGCAGGGTGTTTCTGTAGTACTGTGCAGACCCACACCGGTTTGCGGAGAGAATGCAGATGATCAAGCCAAACGTGAGGGCGTCGTTCGGCCGCCGCGAGGCGGAGATGCTGCTGGCGGTGGTCGGTCCGGGAGGCGAGGAGCGGCTGCGCGAGCAGGGGCTGGACGCGCTGCTGGACGAGCCGGCCGTGCTGCGGGCGCTGGTGCGCGGCCAGGGGATCAGCATGGCGCCGGCGCCGCTGGTGTTCTACGTGATGGTGCGCCACGCGCTCATGCAGCGCGAGATCCACGACCGGCAGCTGGCCGACTACACGGCGGCCGTGCTGCTGGACTTTGCCGTGGCGGGGCGGGCGCACCGCGTGGACGGCGGCCAGGGCGAGCCGTTCTTTTACCTGGCCGACATCCTGGCCGCGCTGGAGCGCGCCCGCGGCGAGCGCGAGTTCCTGCTGCGCCTGCACCTGGGCAACTTTGCCCTCTGGCTGGGCGGCGTATTTCCCGAATACATCACGCACCGTGTGCAGCGCCGCGGCGCGCCGCCGCTTTCGTACTACGACGAGCTGGGCGCGGCGGGGTACCGCATGGCCGCCGGCAGCGACCTGGCCCTGCGCCACGGCCTGGGCGACGTGCTGCTGCGCGCGGCGGACCGCTTTCAGGACGTGCGAGGCGCGCTCAACTCGCTCTCCGACACCCTTTTCTTCCCGCAGTCGCAAGACGCCATCGAGCGCCTTCTGCGCCAGGTGAGCGACGACTTCCGCCGCCACTTCGGGTAGAGGGCCCCTCGCGCTGCGGCGGAGTCCGGAGTCCGCCCCCTCCGCTCGCCCAGGCTCGCACCTCCCCCAAAACCCCTGGTGGAGGTTGGGGGTTGAGCCGGCCTCGCGGCTCGGCGAAACGCATCGAACTGCGCCCCGATTGGTCAAAGCCAACGCGCACCCACGCCATTCGCAGCGCGTCACCTCTCCCCCAGGGGTTTTTGGGGGAGAGGCCGGGAGAGGGGGCGTCCCACGGACGCAGCGTGATGCTGGCCGGAGCGCGTCACCTCTCCCCCAGGGTTTTTTGGGGGAGAGGCCGGGAGAGGGGGCGTCCCGCGGACGCAGCGTGATCCCGGCCGAAGCGCTTCCATGTCCCGGCCGCAGGCGTGAGGGAGGGGTGGCCCGGAGCGTGCAGCCCGGCTCCGGCACCTGATCACCGAAGTCCGAATCGCATCCAGAGAAACCCAGCTTCGATCGAGGCCATGGCGCAGTCCCGCGAGCGCGTACCCGTCCAGATTCTCGAGCACGACCAGATCGCCAGCACCCTGGCACAGCGCATTGCCGGTGTGATCCGCACGGCCAACGCAGCCGGGCGCCCCGCCGTCCTGGGGCTGGCCACCGGCAGCACGCCCATCGGCATCTACCGCGAGCTCATCCGCATGCACCGCAGCGAGGGGCTCGACTTCAGCAACGTCGTCAGCTTCAACCTCGACGAGTACTACCCGATGGCGCCGGACAGCATCCACAGCTACCACCGGTACATGTGGGAGAACCTGTTCGAGCACATCAACATCCCCCGCGAGAACGTCAACATCCCCCGCGGCGACATCCCGCGCGAGCAGGTTGAGGCGCACTGCCGCGAGTACGAGGAAAAGATCCGCGCGCTGGGCGGCGTCGACTTTCAGCTGCTGGGCATCGGCAAGACGGGGCACATCGGCTTCAACGAGCCGGGCTCCGGCGTGGAGAGCCGTACGCGGCTGATCGCGCTGGACACGGTGACCCGGCGCGACGCGGCGGCGGACTTCTTTGGCGAGGACAACGTCCCCACCGAGGCCATCACCATGGGCGTCGCCAGCATCCTGGACGCCCGCGAGGTCGCGCTCATCGCCACGGGCGAGCACAAGGCCGCCGTCATCCGCCGCGCCGTGGAGGGTGAGCCGGACCCCGACGTGGCCGCCACGTACCTGCAGACGCACCCCAACGCCACCTTCTACCTGGACCCCGCGGCCGCCGCCGAGCTCACGCGGGTAAAGACACCGTGGATCATCGGCGAGGTGCAGTGGGACCGCGAGCTGGAGATCCGCGCCGTCATCTGGCTGAGCGAATCCGTCGGCAAGAGCATTCTGCGGCTGGACAACTACGACTACCGCGAGCACCACCTGTCGTCGCTGCTGGCGCGCTACGGCAGCGCGGGGCCACTGAACGGCGAGGTGTTCAACGCCCTCATCTCCAAGATCCGCGGCAAGAGCAAGCTGCCGCAGGGCAAGCGCATCGTCGTCTTCAGCCCGCACCCCGACGACGACGTGATCTCCATGGGCGGCATTCTGAACAAGCTGCACCAGAACAACAACGACATCATCGTCGCCTACCAGACGTCGGGAAACATCGCCGTCTTTGACCACGAGGTGCGGCGGTATCTCGATTTCCTCAACCGCTTCAGCCGCGACTTCGACCTGGGCGACGGGCGCATCGAGGAGCTTACCGGGCGGATGGAGGGCTTTCTGGACAGCAAGCACCCCGGCCAGGTAGACATCCCCGAGGTGCAGACCATCAAGCAGCGCATCCGCGAGGCCGAGGCGGTGTCGGGGATCGAGACGTTCGGGATGCGCAAGGACCAGGCGTGCTTCCTGAAGCTGCCGTTCTACCAGACGGGCAAGGTGCGCAAGGACGCCATTGGCCCCGAGGACGTGCGCATCACCCTGGAGCTGCTGGAGGACCACAAGCCGGAGATCGTGTTCGTGGCCGGCGACCTGAGCGACCCGCACGGCACCCACCGCATGTGCCTTGACGCGGTGATGCGCGCGCTGGACGAGTACAGCGGCCAGGCGCCCGAGGTGTGGTACTACCGCGGCGCCTGGCAGGAGTGGCCGGTGAGCGAGGCCGACGTGCTGGTGCCGCTGTCCGAGGACGAGCTTTCGCTCAAGATCCTGGCCATCTACAAGCACCAGAGCCAGAAGGACAAGGCGCCGTTCCCGGGGCAGGACGACCGCGAGTTCTGGCAGCGGGTGGAGGAGCGCAACACGGGCACGGCCCGCATCGTGGACCGGCTGGGGCTGCCGGAGTACTTCGCCATGGAGGCGTACGTCGTGCGTCGCAACGGCCGCCCGCTGGACGTGGAGACGGTGCCCACCAGCGCCCTGGGCGACCTGTCGCGCCGCCGCCGCAAGACGGACTTTCCCGGCGCCGGTGCCGGCTCGCAGCCGGGGCTGGAAGGCGATTCGGCCGAGGTTACGGAGCTGGGCGGCCAGACCACGCACTGACGCATGACGCAGACGTTCGCGGGGGTAGACGGGGGCGGCACGCGCTCCACGCTGGTGCTGGCCAATGCGGCCGGGGCCGAGCTGGCGCGCGTGGCCGGCCCTGCCGGGATCGTGGACCCGCGCCACCCCGAGCGCAGCGCCGAGGTGATCGCCACGCTAGTCCACGACGCGCTGGCGCAGGCCGGCCTCTCCGGGCGTCCTGCGGCGCTCTGTGCCGGGCTGGCGGGGGT
>DASQBH010000915.1:0-2596 GCA_035635315.1 Longimicrobium sp. | reverse complement strand
GTCGGGGAAGACGACGACCATCCGCATGCTCTGCGGGCTGATGGCGCCCACCTCGGGCGCGGCGACGGTGGTGGGCTTCGACGTGGGGCGCGAGCCGGCGCAGGTGCGCCGCAACATCGGCTACATGAGCCAGAAGTTCGGCCTGTACGACGACCTGACCGTCTACGAGAACATCCGCTTCTACGCCTCCGTCTACGGCCTGGTGGGCGGCGGGCGGGACCGGCGGGTGGAGGAGCTGCTGGACGAGCTGGAGCTGCAGCCGCGCCGCAAGCAGCTCACGGGGACGCTGAGCGGCGGATGGAAGCAGCGGGTGGCCCTTGCCTGCGCCACCGCGCACCACCCGCGGATGCTCTTTCTGGATGAGCCCACCGCCGGCGTGGACCCCGCCGCCCGCCGCCGCTTCTGGCAGATGATCCACCAGATGGCGCAGGGCGGGACGACGATCCTGGTGACCACCCACTACATGGACGAGGCGGAGCGGTGCGAGCGCATCGCCTTTCTCTCCCGCGGGCACCTGATCGCGCTGGGCACGGTGGACGAGATCACCGCGCAGTTCCATCAGCCCAGCATCGAGGACGTGTTCATCGAGCTGCAGCGCCGGGACGAGGGGGCGGTCGTATGAGTGCGAAAGTGCGGGAGTGCGAGAGTGCGAAAGTGGGGGTGCCTCGGACGGATCGTCCCGGGCGGGTGAACCCGCGGCTGGAAAAGCGGGAAGCCCCGCAAACCCCGCGGGGCTTCGTTTCCGACGCCCCAATCTGTCATTCCGAAGGAGCGCCGCGCCGAACCATCCGTCGCACCGAACCCTGCGCGCGACTGAGGAATCTACCTTCGGAATTCTCGTGGTCCGCCGTCGTGCCTCCACACCGTCGGCGCCCGTCCGCGCAGGCGGACATCGCGTTGTCCCAGCCGCGAATTCATTCGCCGGGTGCGGGGGTGCGCCGGACTGTGGGTGATCCACCACGCCTGCGACGGGCTCGCATCGGTCCCTGGCCCTGTCCGCTCCCCATCCGGACGTGCGCCGGCCCCCACCCCGAATCGCTCCTGCTGCGGATCTTCGTCGGGACTCGGCGCCACGTCCGCCATACCGGGGGGCATCCATGAGCGCCCTGGACCGCGTCCGCCGCTGGCCGCTGTGGCCGATGCTGTGGAAGGAGTTCGTGCAGATGAAGCGCGACCGGTTCACGCTCGCGCTGATGGTGGGAATGCCGGCGATCCAGCTGATCGTCTTCGGCTTCGCCATCCGCACCGACGTGCGCAACCTGCCGACGGTGGTGCTGGACGAGTCGCGCACCTCCGAAAGCCGCGCGCTGGTGGCGGGGATGGAGCACACCGGCAACTTCCGCATCATCGGCACGGTGGACGGCCGCGCGGAGATGGAGGACCGCATCCAGAGCGGCCAGGCGCGCGCCGCCATCGTCGTTCCGCCCGACTACGCGCGCGACCTCAAGCGTGGACGCGGCGCGCAGGCGCAGGTCATCGTCGACGCCGCCGATCCCATGGCCTCGTCCGCCGCGCTTTCGGGCGCGTCGCTGGCGGCGCAGGTGCGGGTGCTGGAGCTGGCGGGCGCCGCGGGGCGCACGCCGCCGCTGGAGGTGCGCGTGCGGCCGTGGTACAACCCCGCGCTGCGCAGCGAGGTGTACATCGTCCCCGGCCTGATCGGCGTGCTGCTGTCGCTGACCATGATCCTGGTCACCAGCCTGGCCGTGACCCGCGAGCGCGAGCGGGGCACGCTGGAGCAGCTCATCGTGACCCCCATCGACAAGACCAGCATGATGCTGGGCAAGGTCATCCCGTTCGTGCTCGTGGGCTACGTGCAGATGACCATCGTGCTCATCCTGGGCAGCCTGCTCTTTCGCGTTCCCATCCGCGGCAGCCTGGTCACCCTGTACGCGCTCACCCTGCTCTTCGTGTTCGCCAACCTGGGTCTGGGGCTGTTCGTAAGCACCGTGGCACGCACGCAGGCGCAGGCGATGCAGCTCAGCTTCATGCTGCTCCTGCCCAACATCCTCCTCAGCGGCTTCATGTTCCCTCGCGAAGCCATGCCCAGGGTGATGCAGTGGCTGAGCTCCGTGCTGCCGCTGACGTACTACCTGCGCGTGCTGCGCGGCGTGCTGCTCAAGGGCGTGGGCCTGCCGCACCTGTGGATGGAGGGCGCCATGCTGGCCCTGCTCGCCACCCTGATCCTGGGGATGAGCGTCTTCCGCTTCTCCAAGACCATCGAGTGAGCGACCAAAAGATTATCTCACGCAGAGTTAGCAGAGTAAGGAGAGTTTGTTCAGCGCGACGAGAAAACTCCGCTAACTCTGCTAACTCTGCGTGAGGACCTGTCTTTGAAAGCTTGGGGATGAGAAAAGGCGCGCGGCCCCGGCGGGGACCACGCGCCTCTTCCGTGTCGAGCGGTACGCTCAGCCGCAGACCGGACAGTCGTGCTGCGTGTCGCGGGCGAAGAGGCAGTTGTTGGTGTCGGGAACGATGCCGCAGGTGTACGGGCACGACGGCGTGCAGGTGTTGCCGATCACCGTGGGCGCATGGCCCGCCACGGTGCCGCGCTCGCCGGCCTGGGTGGAGGTCTGGAAGGTGTCGACGCGCAGGTCGT
>DASQBH010000914.1:0-4454 GCA_035635315.1 Longimicrobium sp. | reverse complement strand
CCCCGCCTGCTGGCCATCTTCCGCATCGTCGCCGCCGTGATGTTCATCTCGGCCGGCACCATGAAGCTGTTCAACTTCCCCGCGATGCCCTCGGGCATGCCCAGGATCGAGTTGTGGTCGCAGATGGGGATCGGCGGGGTGCTGGAGCTGGTGGGCGGCACGCTCGTCCTGCTGGGCCTGCTCACCCGGCCCACGGCGTTCATCCTGTCGGGGATGATGGCGGTGGCGTACTTCCAGTTCCACCAGCCGGAGGCGTTCTGGCCCAACAGCAATGGGGGCATCCCCGCGGTGCTGTACTGCTTCTTCTTTCTCTACCTGGTCGCCAGCGGCCCCGGCGCGTGGAGCCTGGACGCCGTGGTCGCCCGGTCGCGCGGCAGCCGCCGCTCCCCCGCGCTGCGCACCGTGGTCGCGTGATCCGTCCACGCCAGATGTTTTGTTGCGCCGGCGCGGCCGCGAACATATACATGTCGACGCGAAGAAATACCGAACATCGCACACGCCCCGCCACCCGTGCACCGGAGCGCTCGTGAGCATGACGGAGATCGCCGAAAACCTGCCGCGGGTCGTTTCGCGGGACGAGTGGGTGGCCGCGCGCAAGGAGCTGCTGGCGCGCGAAAAGGAGCTCACGCGGCAACGCGACGCCCTGGTCGCCGACCGCCGCCGCCTGCCGATGGTGGAGATCACGAAGGAGTACGTCTTCGAGGGGCCGGACGGAAAGGCGACGCTGCTGGACCTGTTCCACGGGCGCAGCCAGCTGATGGTGGGCCACTTCATGTTCCACCCGGACTGGGAGGACGGCTGCCCCAGCTGCTCCGCCGGCGCGGACGAGATGTCGACGGGGCACCTGGAGCACGTCAACAAGCGCGACACCACCTTCGTCTACGTCTCCCGCGCGCCGATCGAGAAGATCGAAGCGTACAAGGCGAAGAAGGGGTGGACCTTTCCCTGGTACTCGTCGTTCGGCAGCGACTTCAACTACGACTTCGACGTCACGCTGGACGAGTCGGTCAAGCCCATCGTCTACAACTTCCGCACGAAGGAAGAATACGAGGCCCGGGGCGAGCCGTGGCCCTCGACCGACGAGGCGCTGGAGCGGCCCGGGCGCAGCAGCTTCCTGCGCGTGGGCGACCGGGTGTTCCACACCTATTCGGTGTACGCGCGCGGCCTGGAGACCATCGGCGGGTCGTACTACATGCTCGACGAGACCGCGCTGGGCCGGCAGGAGGACTGGGAGGAACCCAGGGGGCGCGCACACGCCGTACGCGGCGCCACCCCCGACTTTGCGAGCTGAGCCGTGCCCCGCACCCGGAGGGACCGAGCATGATGGTGGACGAGAGGACCATCCCCCTGCCGCAGGCCGTCGTGGGCCCGCTGCGCCCCTGCCCCTTCTGCGGCGGCGCGGCCACGGTGGAGCCGTCGCCCTGGCTGGAGGAGAGCGTCCGCATCGCCTGCGGCAACGACGCCTGCCGCGTGCAGCCCCGCACGGAGTACCTCCTGCGCCGCTACGCCGACGAGCTCTCCGCGGCGTGGAACGGCCGCGCGACCTCCGCCGCCGCCGAGGACGCCGCGTGAGCGAGTCCGGCGCACCGCCGCGGCCCGGCCCGGAGCACCAGGCCCTGGCCCCGTTCGCCGGCCGGTGGCGCACGGCGGGCCAGGTGCTGGCGAGCGGATCCACGCCGGCGCTGGAGATCGCGGGGACGGACGAGTACGAGTGGCTCCCCGGCGGCTTCTTTCTCCTCCACCGCGTGGACGTGCGCATCGGCGGCGAGCCGGTGCAGGCGCTGGAGGTCATCGGCTGGGACGCGGAGCGCGCGAGCTACTTCATGCGCTCGTTCGACAGCCAGGGGAACACCGGCGAGATGCGGGCGCGCGTGGACGCCGACGGCACCTGGAGGTTCGAGGGCGACGCGGAGCGCTTCACCGGCACCTTCAGCGACGGCGGCGGCACGCTGTCGGGACGATGGGAGCGGCGCGAAGGCGATGACTGGCTCCCGTGGATGGACGTGCGGCTGAGCAAGGGCAGCGCGACGAGCGGCGCGGGAGGGGACGGATGAGAAAGGCCGTCCTTTCCCGCGCACCGCGAAAGGAAGTGTGATGACGGAGGTCGCGGAGGGGGTCGCCGCCGACGGCGCGTACGTGGACGCGGGCAGGCTGGAGGTCTGGTACTCCGAATCGGGTGAGGGGCCGCCACTCATCCTGCTGCACGGCGGCCTGGCGACGGGGGCGATGTGGAGCAAGCAGGCGGTGGCGGACCTGGCGCGCGATTACCGGGTGCTGATGCCCGACTCACGCGGCCACGGGCGTACCGCCAACCCCGCGGCCACCCTGGGCTACGGCCAGATGGCCGACGACGTGGCCGCGTTCGCCGCGGCGCTGGGGATCGAGCGGCCGCTGGTGCTTGGCTACAGCGACGGAGCGCAGATCGCGCTGGAGCTGGGGCTGCGGCACCCCGGCTTCGCCCGCGCCATGGTGATCGGCGGCGTGGTCACCGGGCCCAGCGAGACGTACCTGCGGATGGTGGCCGAGCTGGGATTTCCCCGGCGCGGTGCGGCGGAGCTGGAAGAGGTGGAGCGCGCGATGGGGGACTGGTGGCCCACCCTGCGCACCGCGCATCATCACGCCCGCGGCGACGACGCCTTTCGTGCGTACCTGGCCCAGATCTCGGAGCTGTGGCACAGCGTCCCCGACTACACGGACGCGCAGCTGGCTTCCATCTCCGCGCCCTCGCTGGTGATCGTGGGCGACCGCGACCATCCCTCGCTGGACGATTCGCTGCGCCTGTACCGCCTGCTGCCGCACGGGGAGCTCGCCGTGGTCCCCCACGGCGACCACGGCGCGGGTGAAAAGCCGGTCTTCTGGGCGCTGGTAATGGATTTTCTCTCCCGACAGATCGAGACGGAGCAAGCCGATGGCTGAGACGCAGATCGCGGAGCTCGCGCGCCGCTACTTCGAGGTGTACCAGGACGCCGACCGCGAGGCGCTGGAAGCGCTGCTGGCGGACGACTTCACCTTCACCAGCCCGTGGGACGACCACATCGACCGGGCGACGTACTTCTCTCACTGCTTTCCGCACGCGGGCGAGTTCCGCTTCCGCTTTCCGCTCAAGATCTTCACCCGGGGCGACGAGGCCGTCATCGTCTACGAGACGGAGGGCAAGGCCGGCGGCACCTTTCACAACGCCGAGCTCTTTCGCTTCGAGGGCGGCCGCATCCGCTCCATCGACGTCTTCTTCGGCTTCATCCCCGGCGCCCGCGACGCGCAGACGGGCTGAGCGGAGCGGGGCGCGGGCGTAGGAGCCGGCCCGGGAGGCCAGGCAGGAAAGCGGAACGCGGAGGAAAAATGGAGGGCGCAGAGAACGAATCATTTGTTCTCTGCGCCCTCTCTTCCGTTCTTTCCGTCCTGTTCTTTCCGTCCTCCGGGTCCAGCCGCTTTCGATCTCCTGTTTACCTGAATTGAGACCTGAACTGTGGTGCCGGTGCGGCCGTGTGCCCGGACGCCGGCGCCCACGCGCGTGGATAGAGACGGTGTGCGGGCGATAGCGCCGTACATCCGGAGAATAGAGGCCCGGCGCGGATGTGCGTCAGCCCTTCAGGCGGCCTCAACCTCCATAAGATGTTCATCTGCATATAGTTGAATTTAGTGACAGCTAAGGTACGCGGGTTGCCAAGGCACAGACCGCTCGGTTCTTAGATGACATTGCGCCCCTCCGGGATCAGAAGTGCCAACTCTTCAGTCTCCTGACCTGACTCATCCGGCGCTTCACGTCGAGCAGTCCGATCGACGCGAAGACACCGCTCACGATGGCTCCGCAGGCGCGGTCCACGCGATACGCGCGAGCTGGCTGCAGGTCGTCTCCGGGAGCACCGCGGGGACGGAGGGGCCTGCGCGCTTCCTGGCCCACGCAGCCGCGATCGCCGCCCAGCTGCGCGACCATGCCGTGGAACGCCCGGGCGGCGGGATCACCTGGCGCACACCCCCGGGTGCCGAGCGGGAGCAAGCGCCCGCCAACGTGGGACCCCACCTCTACGACGGCGTGCTGGGGATCGCCCTCTTTCTCGCCGCGCTCGACCACGTCCGGTCCCGGGACGACCACCGCGAGCTCGTGACGCGGGCCATCGCCCCGCTCCGGCGCACCCTCCGGGAGCTGGTCCGCGATCCCGACCGGGCGCAGCGGCTCCGCTTTCAGGTGGGGGGATTCGTGGGGCTGGGGGCGTTCGTCTACAGCTTCGTCCGCATCGGCGGGTGGCTGGGCGAGCCGGCGCTGGTGGGGGAAGCGCACGACCTGACCCGGCTGCTCACGAGCGACTGCGTCCGGGGGGATAAACACCTGGACGTGGTGGACGGAAGCGCCGGGGCGGTGCTCGCCCTGCTGGCGCTGGACGGCGTCGCACCGGAGGCCGGCGCCGCCGGCGCCACCCCCCTGGAGCTGGCAGCCACGTGCGCCCGCCACCTGC
>DASQBH010000913.1:0-6413 GCA_035635315.1 Longimicrobium sp. | reverse complement strand
GCCCTCGTGGGCCTGGCCACCGGTCTTGCATTCGGCACGGCCTCGGGGGAACGTGCAATCTTCTCGTACATTCCGGCGGTAGAAGAACTTACGCCGCACGTGCCTGACGATCCCATGCCCGCGCTCACGCACGCGGGGATGGCGCTGGCCATGCGCGAAGCGCAGGGGCAGCTGGAAGCGGGGCGTCCGTGGGCGGCGTGGAAGCAGCTGCGCGGCTACGTGAAGGATCCCGCGGACGCGCCGGACACGGTGGTGCTTACGGCGGCGCAGGCGGCGGCGGGGTGGGATGGATGGAGCCAGGTGCGGCGCCTGCTGCAGGGGCGCGACTGGCTGGCGGAGCGCTCGCGCGGCGAGGGGCTGTACCTGCTGGCCCGGGCGCACGAAGCGCGGCAGGACTGGTCCGTCGCGGCGGATGGATACCGCCGCTACCTGGAGAACGGCCGCGCCGAGCACCGCGCCGAAGCCGCCGCGCGCCTGGCCCGCGCCCTGTCGCGCGGAAAGGACGCACCGGGGGCGGCGGATGCCTACGCCCGCGCGGCAAAGGCGGGCGGGGACGGCGCGGACTGGATGTACGCCCTGGAGGCGGAGACGCGGGCCCGTGCGGGAGACGCGGACGCGGCCCGCGCGGCGTCGGCCCCCAGCGCCAGCGCCCCCGTGCGCCTGCGCCAGGCCCGCGCCGAGGCGCGCCTGTGGCTGGGGCGGGGCGACACGGCCCGCGCGCTGGACCGCCTGGCCCGCGAGGAGCCGATCCTTTCCGCCGCGGCCGCGGCGCCGGAGGCGGCGGAGATCGCGCTGGAGCACGCCCGGCTGCTGGAGGCCATGGGCCGCGACGCCGAGGCGCGCGCGGATCTGCGCAGGGTCGCGGCCGACGCGCGCGCGCCGGGCTCGCTGCGCATCCGCGCGGCGGCGCGCCTGGGGGAGATGCCGGGGACGCGCACCGCGGACGAGGAGCTGGCCCGCGCCGCCGCGTACGAGGCCGGCAAGCGCCCCGGGCTGGCCGCGCGGGCGCTGCGTGCCGCCATCCGTGGCGGCGCACCGGACGATCCCGCGCAGCGGCTGCGGCTGGGCAGGCTGCTGTTCGAGGAGCGCGACTTTCGTCCCGCGCGCGCGGCGCTGACGGAGGCGGCGGAGCGGCTGACGGACCCCGCGCTGGCGGCGGAGGCGGAGCTGTACGCCGCCCGCGCGCTCGTCCGCCTGGGGAGCGACGACGGGTACGCGGAGATGCGCAAGCTGGTGGAGAAGCGCCCCGGCACCGCCGCCGCCGGCAGCGCGCTCTACCTTCTGGGCGACGCGGCGGAGAACCGGGAGGCGGCGATCGGCTACTACCGCCGCGCGGCGGACGTGGCCGCCTCGCCCGACGCGCGCGAGGCGCTGTACCGCGTGGGCGACCGGCGGCTGAAGAACAAGGATCCCGCGGGCGCCGCGGCGGCGTGGGAGCAGTACGCCGGGCGCTACCCCACGGGGTCGCAGACGGCGGAGGCGGCGTACCGCGCGGGCGTGCTGCACGAGCGCGCGGGGCGGGACGAGAAGGCGCGGGCCATGTACGCGGCCGCCATCGCCGCGGACCCGGTGTCGTACTACGCCATCCGCGCGGCGGACCGCATGGGCACCGACCCGCTGGCCGGCACGCTGGCCAACGACCGCCCCTGGCCCGCCGCCCCCGGCGACGCGCGCGAGGCCGCCACGGCGCTGGGCCGGCTGGGCGCCCTGCACCGTGCGGGGCTGGTGGACGAGTGGAAGCAGGAGCTGGACTGGCAGACGCGCCGGCTGGACAGCCGCCCCGGCGCGCTGCTGGCGCTGGCGGAGGGGCTGCGCGACGGCGGTCAGCCGGTGGAAGGGATCCGCCTGGGACGCGCGCTGCTGGAGCGCCGCGGGGGCGAGTGGGACGCGCGGCTGCTGCGCGTCGTCTTTCCCTTCCCCTTCCGCGACCTGCTGGAGGACGAGGCCGACCGGGTGGACGTGGATCCCTACCTCCTTGCCGGGCTGGTGCGGCAGGAGTCGTCGTTCAACCCGCGGGCGCGCTCGTGGGTGGGCGCCACGGGGCTCAGCCAGATCATGCCGGCGACGGGGCAGTGGCTGGCGCCGGGTGCCGGGGTGAGCAAATTTGATCCAAGCCTGCTGGCCGTACCGGAGATTAATCTGCGGATGGGCGCGCGCTACCTGCGCGACCAGCTGCGGCGCTACGGCGGCAAGCGCGACCTGGCGCTGGCGGCGTACAACGCGGGCCCCAGCCGCGCGGACCGCTGGCGCCGCGAGCTGGGCTACGGCGGAGACCCCGACGCGTTCCGGGAGCGCATTCCCTTTGCCGAGACGCGCGAGTACGTGCAGCTGGTGCTGCGCAACTCCGTGGTCTACCGCCGGCTGTACGGCGGCGGCCGCTCGCCGGGGCTTTCCGCCGGCGGATCGTAACTTCCGGCGCCGCGCGCACGTAGAAGGGGGAAACCCGGCGGGCGCGCCGGTGTAGACGTTGACCGACGCCGTGCCCGCGCCTACCATGGTGCGGCACGGCGCCCGCATGTGATTTCCGTGCCTGCCCGGCCGATTTCCCACAGCACGATGATACGAATCCTCCGACCGACAGCCCTGGTGGTGCTGCTGGCGGCGCTCGGCACGGGCGCGGCGCCGGCCGCCGCGCAGAGCCTGCGGGGTTCGCGGCCTAGCATCGACCGGATGTACCAGCAGGCCCGCAACCACGACCTCACCTTCTACCGCACGGGGACGGGGGTGCGCGGCGCCGCCCGCGACGGCGACCTGGTGCGCCTGAGCGGCAACGAGCACTACCGCCTCTCCGGCGTCTCCTATCCGTACGCGCTCCCCAGCGCGCGGATGTTCGTGCAGCGCTTGGGCGCGCAGTACCACGCCCGCTGCGGCGAGCGGCTGGTGGTCACCAGCGCGGTGCGGCCCACCTCGCTGCGCCTGGCCAACTCGGCGGACCGCTCGGTGCACCCCACGGGGATGGGGATCGACATCCGCAAGCCGCGGGGGCGGGCGTGCCTGGCCTGGCTGCGGCAGACCCTGCTCTCCCTGGAGACGCAGGGCGTGATCGAGGCCACGGAAGAGAACCGTCCGCCGCACTTTCACGTGGCCGTCTTTCCCACGCAGTACCGGCGCTACGTGAACAACGCCGACGGGGAAAAGGACGACGACGGCCGTGCGTCCACGCGGGTGGCGTCGCGCGAGGGTGGATCGAGCCGCTCCAGCCGCTCCACCTACCGCGTGCGGCAGGGCGACTCGCTGTGGGAGATCGCCCGGCGCAACGACACCACCGTCGACCGGCTGCGCGCCGCCAACGACATGCGCAGCAACCGCATCGTCCCCGGGCAGATCCTCATCATCCCCACCCGATAGCGACATCTCTGCTTCCGCGAAAGCGACGCGGAGTTGAACAGATGAGGACGCAGAGGCGCGATAAGCCCCCTCTGCGTCCTTTCGTTTTCTCTGGGCCCTCTGCGTGATACCAAATCCGGAAAAGCATTGTACCTTTCGCAGTTTGTTTTGTATGGATCCGGTATGAAACGTCGTTCTGCTGAGCGCGGACGGATGCTCCGGATTTGCGTATCAGTGGACCGATTCACGGCTTGAGTCCACTCCGCGCGCGGACATCCACCGTCCACGCGGTCGGACAGGGAGCATCGTCTCGATCGACAGAAATCCAGCAGTGGCGCGGAAAACGCAGCGCGCCGGCATTTGCTCTCCGGAGTTTGGCGTGCCGTCCCCGCGGGTGGGGCGGAGCCCAGCGGGACCCCAGAGCGAGAAACGACGATGATCAGGAAGATGCGCGGACTGGCCGCCGGCGCCGCACTGGCGCTGGCGTCCGTGCTTGGCGGATGCGCCGGGTACGGGTGGGAAGATGGATACGGCGGCGGCGGGTGGGGCTCTCCGTCGCAGGTGCACGGCCGCGTGGAGGGTGTACAGACGCGCCTGCACACCATTCAGCTGCGGCGCGACAACGGGCGGCCGGTGGCGGTGCATTACGACGGCCGTACCGAGGTGGTGTCGGAGGGCGGCCGGCGCGTGCGCCCCGAGGCGCTGGACCGCGGCGACTACGTGACCATGCGCGTAAGCCGCGACTCGCGCGGGCGCCTGTACGCGCGCAACGTGAACGTGCGCCACGAGGCGCGCGAGGTGTACCGCGGCGACGGTGACCGCCGCCGCGTTCCCGACCGCCGCCGCGACGACGACCGGTACGAGGACCGCCGCGACCGCGGGGACGACCGCTACGATGCGCGGAGCGTGGAGGGGCGCGTGGAGCGGGTGGACCGCTCGGGCCGGCGCTTTCAGCTGCGGAGCGAGCGGGGCACGGTGTGGGTTTCGGTGCCGTCGAACGCCAGTCGCGGCGTACGCGACCGCTTTCAGCGCCTGCGCGAGGGCGACCGCGTGAGCGTGACCGGCCGATACACCGGCCGCGACCGCTTTCAGATGGAGCGGTTCAGGTAGGTTTTCCGCGCCGGTGGCTCCCGCGGCGGCCCGCATCGTGCGGGCGGTGTAGAATGTACGCCCAATGTCCGCGGGAGATTCGCCGGGAGGGGTTTTCGCGGTACATTGGTGCTCGAGACACCGATCGGGGCCGCGCCGGGAAGACTGGCGCGGCCTCGCCGTCCGATGCAATCCACCGCGAAGATCCGATGCACACCGCCGCCGATCATCCCCACTACTACCACGCCCAGGACCTGCCGCGCTTTGGCGAGATCGGCAAGGACGCGCCGGAGCTGGCGGAGAAGTTCTTTGCCTGGTACAACGCCGTGTTTGCCGAGGGCGCGCTGACGGCGCGCGAAAAGTCGCTGATCGCGCTGGCGGTGGCGCACGCGGTGCAGTGCCCGTACTGCATCGACGCGTACTCGGGCGACTGCCTGCAGAAGGGCGCCGACACCGAGCAGATGACGGAGGCCGTGCACGTGGCGGCGGCCATTCGCGGCGGCGCGTCGCTGGTGCACGGCATCCAGATGCGCAACCACGCCGACCGGCTGGGGATGTAGGGAGGGATGAAGTGCCGAGTACCTGGTGCCCTGGTGCCTGGTACCTGCGCTTGATACCAGGTACCAGGCACTTTTCTTCTCGCGACGTGATTCAACCGACACCGGATACCAACCTCAGGATGCAGTCTGCCCCCTCGCGCCACCGGGTTCTCCCCACGCTGCAAAAGCGGCACGTTCCGCTCGCCTCGGCCCAGGCACAGCGGGGGCTGCTGGCGCGGGTGCCGGTGGAGCGGTCGTTTCACCAGGCGCTGGACGGGGCGGGGCTGTATCCGCTGCGCGCGACGGGGATCGACATCCTGCAGATCAACGTGGGGCGCAAGTGCAACCAGACCTGCCGCCACTGCCACGTGGACGCGGGGCCCGACCGCACGGAGATGATGCCCGACGCGGTGGTGGACCGCTGCCTGGAGATCATCGAAGGCACGGACATCCCCACGGTCGACATCACCGGCGGGGCGCCGGAGCTGCACAGGCGTTGGCGGGAGCTGGTGGTGCGGGCGCGGGCGGCGGGAAAGCACGTGATGGACCGCTGCAACCTGACCATCACCCGGCTTCCCAACTACGCGTACCTGCCGGAGTTCTTTGCCGAGCACGGGGTGCACGTGGTGGCGTCGCTGCCGCACTACCGCGAAAAGGGGACGGACGCCCAGCGCGGCGACGGTGTGTTCGCGGAGTCCATCGAGGCCCTGCGCGCGCTGAACGCGGTGGGGTACGGGGATGACGAGGGGCTGCAGATCGACCTGGTCACCAACCCGGTGGGCACCTTTCTGCCGGGGGACCAGGGCGCGCTGGAGGCGGAGTGGAAGCGGCAGATGGAGCGGCTGTACGGCATTCGCTTCAACCGGCTGTACACCATCACCAACATGCCGATCAGCCGCTTTCTGGACTTTCTGGACGAGAGCGCGCGGCTGGACGAGTACATGGAGCGGCTGGTGACGGCCTTCAACCCCGCCGCGGCGGCCGGGGTGATGTGCCGCAACACGCTTTCCGTGGGGTGGGACGGCACGCTGTACGACTGCGACTTCAACCAGATGCTGGACCTTCCGGTGCACCCCGCGGCGGCGCGCACGGTCTTCGACTTCGACCTGGACGCGCTGGCGGGCCGCGAGATCGTGCTGGGGCCGCACTGCTTCGGCTGCACTGCCGGCGCCGGCTCCAGCTGCGGCGGCGCGACGGCGTAGGACGCGGCGTTTCACGTGAAAACAGAAGGCCGGCATCCCTGTATGGGGTGCCGGCCTTGTTCATACCGAATCCGGCCCAACTGTCATACCGATTCTCAGAATCTCGTGTGCATTCCGAATGCTGACTTCCTGAGGGAGCGCCGCACGTAACCATCCGGACCTCGATCGCCTGCGCGCGACCGAAGGACCTTGCCAGCAAGACCGCGGGGCTGGCTCCATGCTTCGGAGCCGGCCCCGAGGTTCGGAAAGGAGGTCC
>DASQBH010000912.1:0-7005 GCA_035635315.1 Longimicrobium sp. | reverse complement strand
CAGGTGGCGGCCACGCTGGCGCAGGCCGGCGGCACGCGGGTGGAGACCATCCGCCACCGCGAGCTGGATGCGCGGCTGCTGGAGACGGCGGAGCGGCTGGGGCGCGCGCACCGCACGGTCTGGCTCGCCATCGACGGCATCTACAGCATGTACGGCGACTTGGCGCCGCTGGGGCTGCTGCGGCGGGCGCTGGACGCCGTGCCCAACCTGCGGCTGTACGTGGACGACGCGCACGGGATGAGCTGGGCGGGCGAGCACGGCCGCGGCTGGTTTCTTTCCCGCTTTCCGCTCAGCGAGCGCGTGGTCCTGGGAACGTCGCTGGTCAAGGCGTACGCGGCCGGGGGCGGCGCGTTCGTCTTTGCCTCGGCCGCGGAGCGCGAGCGGGTGCGGCTGTGCGGCGGGCCGTACGTCTTTTCCGGCCCGCTGCAGCCGCCCATGCTGGGGGCGGCGCTGGGCTCCGCGCGGGTGCACCTGTCGGACGAGATCGGCGGGCTGCAGCGGGCGTTCGCGGCGCGGGCCTCGCTGACGAACACGCTGCTGCGCGAGCACGGCCTGCCGCTGCTGGTGCGCAACGAGGGGCCCATCTTCTTTCTGCGGATGGGGCGCGCGGAGGCGGCCATGACGGTGGCGGAGCGGATGATGGAGGAGGGGTGGCACGTCACCATCAGCACCTTTCCCTCTGTGCCGCAACGGCGCGCCGGCATTCGCCTGGCGGTGACGGCGCTGCACACCCCGGCGGAGATCCGCGGGGTGGTGGAGGCGCTGGCCCGGCACGTTCCCCGCGCGCTGGCGGAGCACGGCATCAGCTCCGCGGAGCTGGACGAGCTGTATCGGGACGCCGTGCCGGCGGAGTCGTGGGGCGGGCTGCGTCCCGCGGCGGGCGCGGCGGCGGCCGTCCCCGCCGCGCCCGTGGCGGAGCTCGCGCTGCCGGCGGGGTGGCGGGTGGAGGTGGCGGATTCCGTCGCGGAGGTGGACCGCGCGGCGTGGGACGCGTGCATGGCGGGGCGGGGCGCCAGCAGCTGGGACGCGCTGCGGATGGCGGAGTCGCTCTTTGGCGAGCACCAGCCGCGTCCGGAGCACCGCTGGCGCTTTCGCTACCTGGTGGTGCGCCGCGCGGACGGATCGCCGGTGGCGGCGACGTACTTCAGCCGCTGCCTGCACAAGGACGACATGTTCTCCGACGTGCGAGTCTCGGCGGAGGTGGAGCGGCGGCGCGCGGCGGATCCGTACCTGCTCAGCTCCACCGTCGTCACGCTGGGCTCGTACCTGTCCGAGGGCGACCACCTGTACCTGGACCGCGCCGATCCCGCGTGGCCGGCGGCGCTCGCCGTGGTGCACGCGCAGGCCATGCGGGCGGCGCGGGAGTGGGGCGCGTCGGCGGTGGTGCTGCGCGACCTGCGCGGGGACGACCGGGAGATGGACGCGTGGATGGGCGCCCGGGACTTCGTGAAGATGCCGCTGATGAGCAGCTACCGGCTGGACGCGCGGCGCACGGAAGAAGCGGTGCTGGCGGACGCCAGCAAGCGCACGCGGCGCTTTCTGCGGGAGCTGGCGGATGCCTCGGCTCCGTACCGCGAACAGGTGTGGAGCGCGCAGGCCGGCGCCCCTACCGACCCCGCCGTGGCGGCGCACCTGTACCGCCTCTACCTGCAGGTGGCGGAGCGGGGGCTGCGCATCAACACCTTTCCCCTTCCCGAAAGCGTGGTGCCGGCGCTGCTCTCCAGCCCCGCGTGGGAGGTGGTGGCGCTCACGCTGGAGGCGGAGGCGGGCGGGCCCGGGGATGGGCTCCCCGTGGCCTGGTTCGCCGGGCACCGCGCTGGTGGGCACTACGCCGTGTTCATGTGCGGTGTGGACTACGCGTACGTGGCGGGGACGCAGACCGGCGCGTACCGCCAGCTGCTGCTGCGGATGGCGCGGCGCGCCCGTGAGGTGGGTGCGCACACGCTGCACCTGGGGATGGACGCCGAGACGGAGAAGCAGCGCTTCGGCGCGGTGGCGCACCCCACCTGCGCGTACGTGCTGGCGCTGGAGCACGACGCCGGCGACCAGTTGCAGGCTATCGTGACCCGCGTGGGCCTGGGCGCGGGCTGAGACCGGATTCGGGAAAAGCGGGGAGGTACAGAGGGACAGAGAACAGCCAGAGATACAGAGGACAACGGATTTTCCTCTGTATCTCTGGCTGTTCTCTGTCCCTCTGTACCCCTGATACCGAATCCGAATATAGAGTGCGTGACTTCCTGAGGGAGGCGTCGCAGTAAATTCGGCCTTTTCCGGGAGCCCGGCGCGCCGACCGAAGGACCTCGCCAGAAGAAACGAAGGGGCTGGTTCGGTGCTCTGATCCGGCCCCTGCGTGGCGGAAAGAGGGTCCTTCGGTCGCGCGCAGGGTCTTTCGTGGCTTCTGATACACGTGGTGCGCTCCCTCAGGATGACATCGCTCCGCTTCCACGCCATCGAGAGGCTTGGGAGCGGGCTCTACGATGACGCCAGTAGCGCGCGGGTGGCGGCTTCGGGATCGTCCGCGCGCATCACCGCGCTGATGACGGCGACGCCCGCCGCGCCGGCGTGCAGGACGGGAGCCGCGTTGCCGATCGTGATCCCGCCGATCCCGACGACGGGGATGCGCACCGCCGCCGCCACCCGCGCGATGCGCTCCGTCCCGACTGCATCCCCCGCGTCCGCCTTGCTGCCGGTGCGGTAGACCGGGCCCACGCCTACGTAGTCCGCCCCCTCCTCCTCCGCCGCGCGCGCCAGTTCCTCCGTCTCCGCCGACACGCCGAGCAGAAAGCCCGGCGGCGCAATCCGCCGCGCGGCCGCCACGGGAAGGTCATCCTGCCCCACGTGCGCGCCGTCCGCGCCCACCGCCAGCGCCACGTCCACGCGGTCGTTGATGAAGAGCAGCGCCCCCGCCGCGCGGGTCTCCGCCAGCAGCGCGCGGGCGGCCTCCGCCATCTCCCGCGCCGAAGCGTCCTTCATCCGCAGCTGGATCGCCGGCGCACCGCCCCGCAGCGCCGCGCGAACGACGTCCGCCACGCTTCGCCCCGCGCCGCACTCCGGGTCGGTGACGACGATCAGCCGCAGCCGCTCGCGCACATCCACCGTCACCGGCCGGTGGGCTGCTGGCGCTGCGCGCGCATCTCGGCGCGGTAGCGGGCCACCTCGCGCAGGTGCTCGTTGTAGGTGCGGGTGAACACGTGCGTGCCGTTGGCGCGCGCCACGAAGAATAGAAAGTCGTGGTCCGCCGGGTTCAGCGTGGCCTCGATGGCGCCGCGGCTGGGCGAGGCGATGGGGCCCGGCGGCAGGCCGCGGTTGCGGTAGGTGTTGTACGGATCGTCCGCCGTCTCCTGGATGTGGCGGCGCAGCAGGCGGCGCTGGTGCTCGCCCAGGGCGTACTGCACCGTGGGGTCCGCCTCCAGCCGCATCCCCCGCTGCAGCCGGTTGTGGTACACGCGGGCGATCGTCGGCCGCTCCGTCCACACCTTGGCCTCCTTCTCCACGATGGAGGCCAGCGTGACCACCTCGCGCTCGTTCATCCGCAGCGCCTGCGCCCGCTGGCGCATCTGCGGCGTCCAGGCGCGCTTGTACTGGCCCGTGAGCTCGCGCACGATCACGTCCAGCGACGAGCCGATGGGAAAGACGTAGGTCGCGGGATACAGGTAGCCCTCCAGCGTGGGCCCGGGCACGCCGTACTTCTGCGCCTGCGCCGGATCCATCAGCCGGGAGAGGATGGAATCCGCCGGCAGCCGCGTGGCCTCCGCCAGCCGCGGGGCGATGCGGCGCAGCTCCCAGCCTTCGGGGATGACGAGCCGCGTCTTGACCACGTCCCCCGTCGTCAGCTTGCGGAGGATGAGGTCGAACGACGCGCCCGGCCGCACCTCGTAGACGCCCGGCTGCAGCTTTGCCGACGCGCCCTTGATCCGCGCGTAGGTCTTGAACCACCCCGTTCCGCCGATCACCTTGCGCTTTGCCAGCGTGTCGGCCACGGACGACATCCCCGCGCCGCGCGGCACGGTGAAGCGCACCGGTTCGCCCTTCCCCTCGCCGCTTCCGCAGCCGGCCAGAGCGAGGAGCGCAAGGAGAGGGAACAGGGAACAGGGAATAGGGAATCGCGGGATCTTCTTCCTGCTCATTCGCTGCTCTCCGTGTCGCCCGCCGCCGCCTGGTTGCGCCGCAGGGCCAGGTAGCCTTCCAGGATCAGCGCCGCGGCCGTGGCGTCGATCATTCCTTTTCGCTCGCGCACGTTCTTCTTGAGGCCCATGCCCTGGATGCTCCGCTCGGCGCGCACGGACGAGAGGCGCTCGTCCATCCACTGCACCGGCAGCCCCGTGCGCCGCGCCAGGTCGGCGCCGAACTGCCGCACCTCCGCCGCCCACGCGCCTTCCGCGCCGGACAGGTCCAGCGGCAGCCCGATCACCGCCTCGTCGGCCTCCTGCTCCTGCACGAGCGCGGCGATCTCGGCCCACGGCGGCCGCTTGCCCGCGCGGCGCTGCAGCGTGGTGAGCGGCGACGCGATCGTTCGCGTGGGGTCGCTTACCGCCACGCCGATGCGCCGCTCGCCGTAGTCGAATGCAATGGTTCGGGACAAGGCAGTGCGTGAGTGCGTGAGTGCGTTAGTGCGGCAGTACGAAAGTACGGAGTACGAGAGTACGAAATACGAACGGCCCGCGCGAGAGGCGGGCCGTTTCTGCTGCATGTGGATCTGCGCGGGTGATCGTCGACGGAGACCGAGCTGCGTCCGCGGGGTGCCCCTCCCCCGGCCCCTCCCCGTTCGTTCCTCACGGAGAGGGGAGAATCCGATCCCGCTTCGGACGAGTTCCTCGGAGCCTTCCCACAACCCCTCCCCCGCAGTTTGGGGGAGGGGTCGCCAGCCGTCGCGAGGAACGAGCGAAAGGCCTGGCGGGGGAGAGGGCCTCCGCGTCGCAGACGCGGCCCGTTCACCCCGTCACCCTCACCCCAGCCGCGCGACGGCCTCCTCCACCGACGCGCCGCCGCGGACGTGCTCGTACACCTGGCCCAGCACGTCGCCGCGGGCAAAGACCAGGCGCGTGCGGTCCGCCGAGCCGCTGGGCACTTCCATCACCGCCACGCCGGCGCCCGCCAGGCGCTCCAGCAGCGCGGAGAACAGCCCCGTCGACAGGTGCGCGCCGCGGGGGCCGCCGCCGGCCTCCGATTCCACCCATCCCGTCAGCTCCAGCACGCCCACCGCGGGGTGCAGGTCGCGGAACTCCACCGACCCCCAGCCGCGGTCCGCAAAGAAGCCGGCGGCCGCGCGCCAGAACTCCGCCGGGTCCAGCGCGCCCCACTCCGCGCCGCCGTAGTCGCGCGACAGCCGCTCCCGCAGGCCGCCGTACACTTCGTCGCCCAGCTCGTAGCCGATCTGCCGCAGCACGTTCACGGCGTCCATCGGCTCGCGGTCGCCCACCACGAAGCGGCGGACGGTGCCCAGCAGGCCGGCGGGCACCTGGAGAAAGCGCCCGGGGGCGGCGGTGGCGTTCATAGCAGCTCCGTCTGGAGGGGTTCGACCGCGGGAGGTTCGGTGGATTCGGCGGATTCGGCGGACGGCGACGCGCCGAGCTCGTCCGGCAGGGCCAGCAGGGCGGCCTCGGACAATTCCTTGACGCCCAGCTCGCGCGCCTTGGCCAGCTTGGAGCCCGCGTCCTCGCCCACCACCAGGTAGTCCGTCTTCTTGGTCACGCTTCCCGTCACCCGGCCGCCATGGTCCTGGATGAACGTCTCGATCTGCGGGCGGGTCATCGTGGGGTGCGTGCCGGTGATGACGAAGGTCTTGCCCGTGAGCGGCCCCTGCGCCGGCTCGGAGCGCTCCTCCGTCATCTTTACCCCGGCGGCGGCCAGCTTGGCGACGACCTCCTGGTTGCGCGGCTCGGCCATCCAGGCGTGCAGCGCCTCCGCCATGGTGTGGCCGATGGTGTGGACGGCCTCGATCTCCTCCGTCGACGCCGCCATCAGCCGCTCCATGCTGCCAAAGTGCCGCGCCAGCGTCTGCGCCGCGATCTCGCCCACGTGGCGGACCCCCAGGCCGAAGAGAACGCGCGCCAGCCCCTGCTGCTTGGACGTCTCGATCCCGTCCAGCAGGTTCTGCGCGGACTTCTCCTTGAAGCCCTCCAGCGTCAGCAGCTGCTCGGCCGTGAGCGCGTAGATGTCGCCCACGTCGTGCACCATGCCGCGCTCCAGCAGCGTGGCGATCGTGCGCTCGCCCAGCCCGCGGATGTCCATCGCCCCGCGCGAGACGAAGTGCGCCAGCCCCCAGTAGATGCGCGCCGGACAGGCGGAGTTGGGGCAGTACAGCATCGCCTCCCCCTCCGGCCGCTCCACCGGCGTCGCGCAGCTGGGGCAGACGTCGGGCATGGCGAACGGCTCCGCGCGCGCCTGCCCCTCTTCCAGCACGGGGCCGACGACCTGGGGGATGACCTCGCCGGCGCGCTTGACGATGACCTTTTCCCCCGCGCGGATGTCCTTGCGGCGGATGTCGTCCTCGTTGTGCAGCGTCGCCAGCTTTACGATCACCCCGCCCACCTCCACCGGCTCCAGCACGGCGTACGGGTTCAGCGCCCCCGTGCGGCCCACGTTCAGGCGGATGTCGATCAGCGTGGTCACCGCCAGGTCCGGCGCGTACTTGTACGCCGTGGCCCAGCGCGGCTCGCGCCCGCCCACGATCCCCAGCTCCCCGTGCAGGGAAAGCGGGTTCACCTTGACCACCGCGCCGTCCACCTCGTAGTCCAGCTCCGCGCGCCGACCCTCGAACTCGTGCACGAAGGCGATCACCGCCTCCAGGTCCGCGCAGGGGCGGGCCAGCGGGTTCACCGGCAGCCCCCAGGCCCGCAGCGCCTCCAGCAGCTCCCACTGCGTGGCGAAGGGGAGCGCGGCGCCGCCGGTCTCCACCGCGTAGGCAAAGAAGTGCAGCGGGCGCGACGCGGTGACCGAGGGGTCCAGCTGCCGCAGCGACCCCGCCGCGGAGTTGCGCGGGTTGGCGAAGGTGGCCTGCCCCTC
>DASQBH010000911.1:0-3691 GCA_035635315.1 Longimicrobium sp. | reverse complement strand
CACGGCGCGCTTCGAGGCCCCGTACACGGCCAGCATGTCGTTGCCGTCCACCTGCTCACCCGCCATTCCGTACCCCGCCGCCTTGTCGACGAACGCCTTTGCCGCCGTCATCAGCCGCGAGGGGGTGGAGTAGGCCCACTGGTTGTTCTCGATGATGACCACCAGCGGCAGCTTCTGCACGGCGGCGAAGTTCACGCCTTCGTGAAAGGCGCCCGTGGAGGTGGCGCCGTCGCCGATGTACACCATCCCCACCCGGTCCTGGCCGCGCTGCCTGAAGGTGAGCGCCACGCCCGCCATCACCGGGATCAGGTCGCCCAGCGGGCTGATCTGGCCGATGAAGCCGCGGTCGAAGTCGGTGATGTGGATGTTGAGCTCCTTGCCGCGCGCCAGCGAGTCGCCCTTGGCCATGTACTGGCGGACGACCTCCACGGGGCGGGTGCCCATGGTGAGCATCGACCCCATGTTGCGGATGAGCGGCGAGAGCATGTCGCCCGTGCCGTCCTCCCGCCGCCGCAGCGCGTACGCGGACGCGACGGACTCGCCCTCCTGCCCCAGCGAGCGGAACAGCCCGCCGATCACCTTGCTCTGCTTGAAGAGCAGCTCGAGCCGTTCCTCGAGGCTGCGGGTAAGCCGCACCAGCCGGTACATCTCCAGCAGCTGCTCGCGCGAGAGGCCGTGGGGGATGGTGCCGGTGGTGGAGCGGCCCTTGGTCTTGTTGGCCATGTTGTCGGAACGCCGTCTGCCTGCACGGGCACGGGCGCGCGAAAAAGCGGCCCGGCCGGAAGCGGGACAACTTGGGCCGGCGGGTGCGGGGAGTCAAGAAACGGTGAACGGGTCAGGGGGTGAACGGGTGAGGGGGGAACGGGTGAGGGGGTGAATGGGTGACGAGAGGAGGGGTGGAGGATCGTCCGCCGGCCGGGCGGGTACTCCGGCGCGGCAGTTTCGCGCGTAATCCTCAATGCCAAGGAGATTCGCAGCCATGAAGCGCCACCCCTCCTTCATCCCCCTCCTCGCCGCGCTGGTGGTGGCCGCCTGCTCGCGAGAGCCCCGGGCTGTTTCGGCCGAGGGCACCTACACGGACACCACTACCTACACGGACGCGTCGCAGCCCATCCATGCGGCCGCGGGGACGGAATTCCAGATCACCATCCAGTCGAACCAGAGCACCGGGTATCAATGGGTCCTGGTGGATTCCGGCGGCCTGGGACCCGTGAAAAGCGCGGGCACCCGCTACGTGGTGCCTCGCGAGCTGCGGGACCGCGACGGTGCGGGGGGTGCGGAATGGTGGACGTTCCAGGCGCTCCGCCCCGGCCAGGGCACCATCTCCCTCATCCACGTCCGCCCCTGGGAAAACACCGCGCCCAAGGACACCACCCGCTTCCGCGTCGTCGTCCGATAGCAGAACCTGCTGAACGGCCGAGCATCTGTGGATCGGCACGAGAAAACTCTGCTGACTCTGCTAACTCTGCGTGAGGCCCAATCTTTTCCATCAGCCGGGACGAAGCCTGGCGGAAGCGCGACAAAAACGGCGGCGCCCCGCAAGATTCGCGGGGCGCCGCCGTTCATCATCCACCATCCACCTACTCCGTCTCGCCCGTCTCCCGCTTGGGCGTCTCGGCGTCGCGCGAGCGCTCGCGGCGCTTCTCCTCCTCGTCGCCCTGCCGGTCGCCGCGGGCGGCGGTGGCGGCGCTGGCGGGGGGCATCAGGCGGCGGTTGGGCGTATCCCACTGGCCGTCGGTGCCGCTGCGGCCCGCGCGCCACCGCTCGCCCAGCGTGGGCTCCGGGTCGAACGGGTGGCCGTACTTCTTGTCCAGGTAGAAGTTGGCGATCTTGGCCGCCAGCGGCGCCGCGGCGTCACCGTGCAGGCCGTGCTCCACGATCACCGCCACCACGATCTCCGGGTGGCCGCCCGGGCGGCCCGCAAAGCCCACGAACCAGCCGTGGTCGTCGCCCTGCGGGTTCTGCGCGGTCCCCGTCTTTCCGTACAGCTTGTAGCGCGCCAGGCTGCTCTGCAGGGCCGTGCCGTCCTGCTCGGTCACCAGCCGCAGCCCCTCCCACAGCGCCTCCAGCCCGCGGGCGTCCAGCCCCAGGTCGACCCCCACCTGTTCCTTTTCGGTGCTGTCGCGCGCCACCAGCCGCGGCGGCGGCGCGGTGCCGTTGCCGGCGATGGCGCTGTAGATGTACGCCATGCGCAGCGGCGTCTGCGAGTTGGGGCCCTGGCCGATGGCGAGGCTCATCACGTCCGACGGCACGGCGGGCACCCCGAAGCGCTCCTTGTACCAGTCCAGCCCCGCCGGAAAGATCCCCCGCTTCTCCGCCGGCAGGTCGATCCCCGTGCGCGAGGTAAAGCCCAGCCGCACCCCCGCCCGCGTGAGCTCCTGCAGGCCGATGCGGATGCCCACCTGGTAGAAGTACACGTTGCACGAGTTCTCGATGGCCTGCGCCAGGTCCACCGACCCGTGCCCCGCCCGGTACCAGCAGCGCGAGTAGCGCCCGGCGTACGCCATGCCGCCCGTGCAGGCGATCGGCATGCGGGTGGACTGGGTGAGGATGCCCCGCTGGATGCCGATGGCCGCCGTCACCGTCTTGAAGGTGGAGGCCGGCGGGTACTGCGCGTTGATGGTGCGGTCCAGCAGCGGCTTGTCGGGGTCCGTGTTCAGCGCCCCCCACAGCCGCGCGGGGATGCGCCCCACGAAGGCGTTGGGGTCGTAGCTGGGGTTGCTGTACAGCGTCAGGATCTCGCCCGTGGAGGGCACCATGGCCACCACGGCGCCCTTCATGGTGTCGGGAAATACCTGGTGCGTGTACTCCTGGAGCTTCAGGTCCAGCGTGAGCTTCATGGGGTTGCCGGGCACCGGCGCGCGGGCGCCCACGGTGGCGCGGGGGTCCACCACGCGCCCCTTGGCGTCCACTTCCACGAAGCGCGCGCCGTCGCGGCCGGAGAGCACCAGCTCGTACTGCTTCTCGATCCCCGCCTGGCCGATCAGCCGCCCCTGCTTGTAGTCCGCCTGCCGGTACTCGGGAAGCTCCAGCTGCTCCCGGGTGATCTCCGTCACGTAGCCGGTAATGTGGCCGATGGCCTCGCCGGCGGGATAGAAGCGCTGCGGCCGCTCCACCACCATCAGGTTGGGAAAGGCGGCGCGGCGCTCCTCGATGGCCGCGGCCTGCGAGAAGGTGGCGCGGTCCGTCACCTCCAGCAGGTCGTGGGGGCGCCGGTTGCGCTTCTCCATCAGCTCCTGCAGGTCGCCGCCGGCCAGCCCCAGGAACGGGGCAAGGTCGTTGAGCGTGTTGAGCACCAGCGCGCTGTCGCCCGGGAGCACGGCGATGGAGTAGGCGGTAATGCTGGTGGCCACCACCTCGCCGTAGCGGTCCAGGATGGTGCCGCGGGGCGCGGGGATGGGAATGCCGCGCAGGCGGTTTTCCTCCGAGCGCGCCGCGTACGCCTTGCCCGCCATCACCTGCGTGTGGAAGAACGCGGTGAGGAGCACGGCGATGATGAACGTCACGGCGAACACGGCGCCCAGCGAGCGCCGCTGCCGGGTGTCGGGCTGAAAGAGCCTCATGGCTGTCTGCTAAGCTGCGGAGTTACAACGGCCCTGGCCGGCGGTCCGGCCGGGGGCGGAAAACAGCAAGTCCCGCGCCCGGTGGCGTACGAAGGGTACGAAGGTACGAGGTACGAGGTACGAGGTAC
>DASQBH010000910.1:0-4491 GCA_035635315.1 Longimicrobium sp. | reverse complement strand
GGAGCGGCGCCTCCCTCAGGAAATCAATCGTCAGGCTGATTCTTAAACACACTCTCAAGACGGAGTTAACGGAGTTCGCTCGTGCCTCCCCCCGTCGATCTCGTGCGTGGCCGATCGTCGCCCGGGTACAGCGGATGTGGTTCCGCACCATCAACCTTCACGCAGACGAACCGTGCGATACCTCTGCCTCATCTACTGGGACGAGCACAAGCTGGCGACGCTCCCCGCCGACGAGCTGAATGCGCTGAACGCCGCCCATCTGGACTTCAACGACGAGCTGCGGCGGAGCGGCCACTACATCGACGCGGAGGCGCTGCAGCCCTCGCGCGAATCGAAGTGCCTGCGCGTAAAGGGCGGCAAGGCGATGATCACGGACGGACCGTTCACGGAAGCGAAGGAGGTCGTCGCCGGATTCTACTTTCTGGAGGTGCGTGACGAGGAGGAAGCGCTGCAGATCGCCGCGCGCATCCCCAGCGCAGAGTACGCGACCATCGAAGTGCGCCAGGGCCGTACCCTGGTGGTGGAGGGGCGCGGCTAGCGGCGCGCTGGGCGGCGGACGAAAAGACGGGCACTCCACCAGGGTGCCCGTTCTTCATCATCCATCCCTGTCGATGGTCAGCGGCGGCGGGTGTAGACCTGATCCTGGGCGGGGATGGGCTCGCCGTGTTCGCCCTGGCTGGGGCCGTGGTGCACGATCAGCCGGTCGCCATCGATGGTGTAGCGCGTAGGCGGGCCAAACTCGCCGGTCCGGGTAACCACCTCGCTCTGCCACCGCGATATTCCCGCGTCGCGCCAGCGGTAGGACTGCACATTCATGGCAAAGCCGCCCGGTTCCAGGCGGTACTCGCCCTTCGTCTCGCCCTCGTACACCACACGCGACCCCAGAGGCCGGTCCTGGTAGACGAGCGTGGTGGATTCGTACGTCCCGCCCGGAAGAAAGGTGTAGCGGTGCTCCGCCCGGTCCACGTCCAGGTTGGGCAGGAACATGGACATGGGCGAGGCCCATTCGCCGTGGATGGGGTCCGTGCCCGGGAGCATGCCGCCGTCGCAGGCGGCCAGCGCCAGGAGGAGGGGGAGGATGGGCAGGCCTCGGAAGATGCGCATCGTTCGAGAGACGGGTTGAAGGATGGTCCGTGACAAAATGTCCGGCGGGGGTGATTCGTGACGGCGGATGCGAGCGCCTGGACGCCGCCGAGTTCATCCCGCATCCGCCACGAGCATTGTCCGACACCATCGTAACCGCCGGTGTTGCGCGGGCTACCGCGTCCGCCCTCCAGCAGGTCGAGAGTAGATCCTTCGGCCCTGCAGCGTTTCGAGCGAACGGACAGGGCTGTGTGGCCGGACCTCAGGATGACAACGGGCGCTACCCCATCACCATCACTCCATCACCCCGCCACGCTTGCGCGGCCTCGCGTTTGCGAAAGATTATGGGGTTCTTCGGCCGATCGGCCGGGGAGTGCTTCCTGACGACGACGGGGGGATGGGGATGGTCATCGGCAAGCTGCTGCGGCGCAACAGGATACTTGGCGACCGCGAGGCCGAGCTGCGCGCCCGCGAGCGCGAGCTGCTGGACCGCCTGGGAACTGCGCTCGAGCGCTTTGGGCCGGACGTGGACCCCGACGACCTGCGGCACTTCAACCAGGCCCGCGAGCAGCTGAGCGGGCTGTTTCTGCTGGTGATCGCGGGGGAGTTCAACAGCGGCAAGAGCAGCTTCATCAACGCGCTGCTGGGCGAGCGGGTGCTGCCGGAGGGCGTTACGCCCACCACCGACCGCATCAACGTGCTCAAGTGGGGCGAGGAGGTGAGCGACGAGTTGGTGGAGGCCTACCTGCTGGAGCGCACCCACCCCGCGCCGCTGCTGCGCGACATCAACATCGTCGACACCCCCGGCACCAACGCGGTGCTGCGCGAGCACGAGGAGCTTACCCGCGACTACGTGCCCCGCAGCGACCTGGTGCTGTTCGTCACCTCCGCCGACCGGCCGTTCACCGAGAGCGAGCGCGCCTTCCTGGAGCAGATCCGCGCCTGGGGCAAGAAGATCGTCTTTATCGTCAACAAGATCGACATCCTGGGCGACGAGAGCGACCGCCAGCAGGTGCTGCGCTTCGTAACCGAGAACGGGACGGCGCTGCTGGGCGAGGAGCCGCTGGTCTTTCCCGTGACGGCCAAGAACGCCATGCAGGCCCGCGCCAGCAACGACGAGGCGGCGTGGGCGCGCAGCGGGTTCCTGGCGGTGGAGGACTTTCTGCTCAACACGCTCGACCAGCAGGAGCGCATTCGCCTCAAGCTGCTCAACCCGCTCAACGTGGGGCTGCGGCTGGCCGCCAAGTACAAGGAGACGGCGTTCGAGCGGCTCAAGCTGCTGGCCGAGGACGTGTCGACGCTGCAGAACATCGACCAGCAGCTGGCGGCGTTTCACGGGGAGATGCTCAAGGACTTCGGCCCGCGGCAGGGGCGGCTGGACGCGCTGCTGAACGAGATGGAGGTGCGCGGCCTGAACTTTTTCGACGAGACCATCCGCTTCGGCAAGATCCGCGAGCTGATGCAGACGGACCAGGTGCGGCGCGACTTCGAGCGGGTGGTGGTGGGCGAGACGCCCAAGCTGATCGACGAAGAGGTGGGGCGGGTGATCGACTGGATTGTGGAGCGCAACCTCAAGCTGTGGCAGGACATCAGCGCCTACATCGAGCGCCGGCAGATCAACCGGCACCGCGAGGGGATGATCGGCGAGGTGGGGCGCGGCTTCAGCTACAACCGCCAGGCGCTGCTGGACAGCATCGGCCGCGCGGCGGGCGAGGCGGTGGGCGGCTTCAACCGCGAGGCCGAGGCGCGCAAGCTGGCCGAGGAGGTGCGCGGCGCGTCCGGCGTCACGATGCTGGCGGGCGCCGGCGTGGGGCTGGGCGTGCTGATGACCGCCATGCTCACCGGCGCCGCGGCCGACATCACCGGCATTACGCTGGCGGCCACGCTGGCCGCCACGGGGCTGTACGTGATCCCCGCCCGGCGGCGCCAGGCCAAAGCCGAGTTCCAGAAGAAGGTGGCGGAGGTGCGCGCCCGGCTGAACGAGGCGCTCACCCGGCAGGTGCACGGCGCCATCCAGGACTCGCAGGAAAAGGTGAACGAGTCCATCGCCCCGTATCGCCGCTTCGTGGTGGTTCAGCAGGAGCAGCTGAACGAGGCCCGCGGCGAGCTGGTGGTGGCGGAGGATGCGCTGCTGCGGCTGAAGACGGAGATCGGCGGGTAGGGAAGTGCGTGAGTGCGTGAGTGCGTGAGTGCGAAAGTGCGAAAGTGCGAAAGGGGAGGACGGCGATCCGTCCTCCCCTTTGCATTCCACTCGGAAATCGCGGAACCAGACGGTGTCATCCTGAGGGAGGCGCCGCTCCGCACCCTGCCTGCACGATGTACTCTGGCGCCGACCGAAGGACCTTGCCGGCAGAGCCGTGCGGCTGGCTATCGGCCACGGAGCCTGCCTCGCGATGGCGGAGAGAAGATCCTTCGGTCGCGCGCAAGCGAGGGTGATTTTTCTGGTTACCCGCGTGCGCTCCCTCAGGATGACACGCCTTTGCCGAGGTCTGGCATCACCCTCTCAGGAGGCCGGATTCTTACGGCCGCGGCGTGTCCAGCGCGCCTTCGACGCGGTCGAAGGTGTACGTGCGGGGGGCGCGCGACATCTCCGGCGGCAGCAGCTCATCGAGCACCAGGCGCTCGCCCAGCCGGCGCAGTCGATGGCCCCGGTCCCAGCCGCCGGTGTAGTCCAGCTGGCTCCAGCCGCGACCGTGCTCCCACGCCATCCCGCTGAACGTGCGCAGCGCCAGCCGGTCGCCCTCCACCCGCCAGTCCCCGCTGCGCGAGAACCAGGCGAGCATGCCGTCCTGCGTACGCCCCGCCCGTGCGAACGTCACCGTCGTCCACACGTAGCGGCCGTCGGAGGTGAGCTCCAGCCGGTCCTCCAGCCGCGAGCCGCCGGGGTTCACCGCCACGGTAAGCCAGCTGCCGGTGAGCGAGCGCGGCAGGTTCACGCCGTCGTCGCACCCCGCCAGCAGCAGGGCGAGCGCGGCGACCATCGCGCGAAGGAACGTGGGGGTGCGGAGCGGCTTCATGGTACGGCGGGGAATGCGGTGCCTGCGGCGGAACGTCGCCCGAAGAACGTGTACCGGCGCCCGATCGTGACCGTTCCATCCAGTTCACGCAGAGCGTATCATGTAGCGCACCGGCGTAACCGTTCACCCGGCAGAAAACCCCTTCCCCGAGTGTAAACTATTGTGTAAGTTACACTTAAGATCAAAAGCAGCGATCCCCAGCGTTTTCGAGGAGCGGGCTGTCATAAGCCGTATCCAACCCGTTCCTGCAACCCGAGTCAACTGGAGCATGTCCACAATCAAGCGCGTATCACTGGCCACGGCCGGACTCATCGCCATTTCTTCGCTGGGCGCCTGCGCCCCCGGGACGCCCGCGAGCGGCGGCGGCTCCGCCGCGCCGTCGCCGGCGCTG
>DASQBH010000909.1:0-2860 GCA_035635315.1 Longimicrobium sp. | reverse complement strand
GCAGGTGAAGCTGGCGTCCACGTCGGCGATCACCGCGTTCCAGTTGACGGCGTTGCGCTCCGCCGGGGTGCGGGCCACGCCGGCGCGGAGCAGCGCCTGGTAGCCGTTCACCATCTTGAGGAAGTCCGCCCTCGACAGGCCCACGTTGCCGAACCAGCTGGCCGGGATGGTGAAGTCGCCGGCGGCGGCGATGGCGGCGGCCGAGTCCAGCATGGCCAGCGCCTCCGTCATCACGGGGCTGTACGGCGTCAGTTCGAGCTTCGTGGGATCGTCGCCCTGGTCGTACACGAACGCCTGGTCGTACGTCAGCGCCAGCAGGCCGTGGCCCAGCCCCTGGACAAAGCGGGCCCAGGCGCGGGCGCGCGGCGTGTTGTCGACGCCGTTCGCGCCGATGATCCGAAAGCCGCCGGGGTTTTGCGGGTTGGTGGCGTTCAGCACGTCCACCGCCGCCTTGATGGAGGCGTACGACTGGTACCAGATCTCCTGGATCGTGGGCGAGAACGCGTCGGAGGTGGTGTTGTTGATGGGCTCGCGCGGCAGCCTCGACAGCTGCACCATGCCGAACTTTGCGGCCATCGCCGAGTGCTGGAACGCCACCGTGCTCAGCACCAGGTCCGTCTGGTTGGTGTAGCCGTAGAAGAGGGTCAGGTACGCCCCGGCGACCAGCGACTCCACCTCGTCCGCATGGGCCAGGACGCGCGTCTGGTCCGGCTCGTTGTTATTGGGCACCGTGAGGTCCTCGCACGCGCCCGCGCCCGCGACGAGCAGCGCGCACAGACCGGTGATCCTGAGTAGCCGCATGTTTTTTCTCCTGGTGGCCGCCAGGCGCGCGAAGGCACTGGCGACATGGGATGTGGAGACGCTCGGTTCGAAAGGTGGAGCCGTGATGGTGCCCCGCCGCGATCAGACGGCGGATCCTGTGTTCGTCCTCCTGTGTGCCGGCGACCCGGATGGACCCTGGGGACTGGTGTCTCTTCACAAAATGGCGCAAACGCATCTGCATCCGGCGCCGGCCGGGCCTTCCACTGGACGTCCGGGAGGACGCCGGGTTCGCGATCGCGGACTGTCAGCGCTTCTCGGCAGCACCTCCTGCGGGAGCGTGTGGTCGACGGTGGAACGTTGAGGAGGCGCGCGCTGCCTTGCGACTCTCAGAACGTTCACCCTGTCTGCAATGTGACGGTGATGCTCGGCGGCGAACGTGCGGCTTCGTCGAGGTGTCACCTGCGCAGGGCCGGAACGCGGCTGCCGGATCGGCCGAAGTGGATGTCACTTCACGACATCGCACGCAGACGCCACACTGCCCGTGGACATCGCCGGCGTCGCATGCCAGACGCATTGATTCACTGTGCACAGGCGGAGCAAAGCGATGACTTCCTGAGGGAGCGCCGCGACGTACCGTCGTTCACCCCACAATCCGCGCGCGACCGAAGGACCTCCTTTCCGAACCGCGGGGCCGGCTCCAAGGCATGGAGCCAGCCCCGCGGTCTTGCTGACGAGGTCCTTCGGTCGCGCGCAGGCGATCGAGGTCCGGACGGTTACGTGCGGCGCTCCCTCAGGAAGTCAGCATTCGGAATGCACACGGGATTCTGAGAATCGGTATCACCTATCCACCTTCCACGGCTCCAGACATATCGAAGAGGCCGCGCCTGTCTTGATGCAGGCACGACCTCTCGCGCGGAATCCCGCGGAATCCTGTTTGGGGTGCCTCGGCTGCGTTCACATCCCCGGATGATGGTGCGTGGCGTCCTCTCCCGTAAATGCGAGGGACGCGAGGCAGACGCCCAGCACCGCCAGCGCCACCAGCGCGGGCGAAGCGGGCCGCCGGTACCTGCCGTGCAACTGCAGGGCGAAGAAGGCCGCCATCACCGGAACGCTGTGGGCGAACACCACGCACGCCGCCATCAGCGCCCAGCACGACCCCACGCAACTCCCCGCCGCCGTCACCCCCAGCCGGGCGGACCCCGTGCTCGCATGCTCCGCGTGAGGCGGCGTCGCCGTGTCATTGCGGCGGCCCCACCGCCGCCACTTGCGCGGCGTGATCTCCCACAGGACCGCCGCGGCGATCGCCACCCCTGCCGCCACCGTCCATCCCGCGGCGAGGTCCAGCAGCCTGAATGCGGTATCGATCGCGATCATCGCCGGCACCCAGACCACCAGGTAGCCCGCCACGAACGCCGCCGCCGCGCGATGCCGACGCCGTCTCGCGGAGCGCGCCAGTTCGTGCGCGCGGCCGATGGTGAGCGGCAGCATCATCGCGACCACCATCGCCACCACCGCCGCGAGGCCTCCCCAGCCGCGCGCACCGCCCTGGCCCGCATGCGAGTACGGGCTGGCGAGGAACGCCCACGCCGCCACGGAAACGAGCATCATCCACCATTCCGGGTGCCGCCCGCTGGCCCGCCGCATCCGCCGGAGCGCGCGGGACCAGGGCACCCGGCGGCGGTGCGTCGCGCGCGGCGGAGCGGCCGCGAAGGGGGCGGTTGCATCGATGTCCGTCATTCTCCGTCCCGCGTTCGCATCGGGGTGGCGGGCCGGCGGCGGCTCCGCTCCGGCCACGGATGTAGACGGATCACACGCCCGGATTTCTCTCCCCCGTACTTGGCGTGCTCATGGCTGGCGCACGGGTAACGCTCCCTCCGCGCCAGCGGCGGCAGCCGCTAAGTCTGCGTCCCACAAGGCAAGTTGACGGACAGAACGGGTGTCGTTAGAGTTGGCGTCCGTCCCGCGGCGCGGGTTCATCGCACCCTCTGAAATCCACCTCCGTGCATCACATCCGATCGCTCACGCAGGGCCAGCTGCTGGATTTTCTGCTGCACGTGGCGCCCGTGCGGCCCGTCTTCGTGTGGGGTGCGCCGGGGAT
>DASQBH010000908.1:0-2138 GCA_035635315.1 Longimicrobium sp. | reverse complement strand
GGGGCCGCTGGACGTGCCGGCGCTGGAGCGCGCCCTGGGCGACGTGGTGCGCCGGCACGACGCGCTGCGCACCACCTTCCACGAGGTGAGCGACGCCGCCGTGCAGGTGATCGCGCCCTTCGCCGGCTTCGCCCTGCCGGTGGACGACCTGTCCGCGGTGGACGAGGCGGCGCGCGAGGCGGAGGTGCGCCGCCGCGCGGACGCGGAGGCCGCGCGCACCTTCGACCTTTCCGCCGGGCCGCTCTTTCGCCCCGCGCTGCTGCGGCTGGGGGAGGAGGAGCACGTGCTGCTGCTCTCCATGCACCACGTGGTGAGCGACGAGTGGAGCATGGACGTGCTCTTTCGCGAGCTGTCGGCGCTGTACGGCGCGCACCGCGAGGGACGCGAGTCGCCGCTGGCCGATCGGGCGCTGCAGTACGCGGACTACGCGATCTGGCAGCGGGAGCAGCTGCGCGGCGAGGTGCTGGACCGGCAGATGGCGTACTGGAAGGATCGGCTGGCCGGCGCGCCGCCCCTGCTGGAGCTGCCCACGGACCGGCCCCGCCCTGCGGTGCAGACGCACCGCGGCGCCCGGGAGCCCTTCGAACTTTCCGCCGGCCTGCTGGAGCGGCTGCGGGTGCTGGGGCAGGGTGAGGGCGCGACGCTGTACATGGTGCTGCTGGCCGCCTTCAAGGTGCTGCTGGCGAAGTACGCCGGGACGGACGACGTGGTGGTGGGCAGCCCCGTCGCGGGGCGCACGCGGGGCGAGGCGGAGGCGCTGATCGGCTTTTTCGCCAACACGCTGGTGCTGCGGACGGACCTTTCCGGCGACCCCGCGTTCCGCCAGCTGCTGCACCGGGTGCGCGAGACCACGCTGGGCGCCTTCGACCACCAGGAGGTGCCGTTCGAAAAGCTGGTGGCCGAGCTGCAGCCGGAGCGCAGCCGCAGCCACTCGCCCCTGTTCCAGGTGATGTTCTCGCTGGAGAGCGCCGACGGGTTCGCGCCCGCCCTCGCGGGGGTGGAGGTGCGCCGGGAGGATGCGCACCGCGAGACCACCAAGTACGACCTGATGCTCACCCTGACCCCGCGGCCGCACGGCCTGCAGGGCGTGGTGACGTACGGCACGGAGCTGTTCGACCGCGCCACCATCCAGCGGATGACCGGGCACCTGCGGCGGGTGCTGGAGCGGGTGGCGGCGGACGCGGACGCGCCGCTTTCCGCCCTGGAGCTGGCGGACGAGGCGGAGCGGCATCGGTTGGAGGCGTGGAGCCGCGCGGACGCCGCCGATCCCTTCCCTGGATGCGTCCACCGGCTCTTCGAGCGGCGGGCGGAGCGGACGCCGGACGCGGTGGCGGCGTCCTGCGGCGACGCCTCGCTCACGTACGCGGAGCTGAACGCACGGGCCAACCGCCTCGCGCACCACCTGCTGCGCCTGGGCGCGGGGCCCCACGCCCCCGTCGCGCTGCACGTGCACCGCGGGGTGGAGCTGGTGGTCTGCATCCTTGCCGTGCTCAAGGCCGGGAGCGCCTACCTGCCGCTGGACCCCGGCTCCCCCGCGGAGCGGCTGGAGCGCATGCTCGCCGACGCTGGCGCGGCCCTGGTGCTCACGGAAGAGGGCCTGCGCGCCGGGCTCCCCGCGCGCCCGGGCCTGGCGGTGGTGAGCGTGGACGGGGCGCGGGAGGAGATCGCGGCCGGGAGCGCGGCCGACCCCGGACGTCCGGCGGCGCCGGAGGGGCTGGCGTACGTGATATGCACCTCCGGATCCACCGGCACGCCCCGGGGGGTGGGGGTGACGCACGGGGCGCTCTCCCGCTACCTGGCCTGGTTCGACCGCGCGGTGCTGGGGGAGGAGGGCTTCGCGCTGCCGCTGGTGAGCCGCCCCTCCTTCGACGCGCACGTGCGGCCGGTGTTCTCGCCGCTGCTGCGCGGCGATGCCGTGTGGGTGCTGCCGGAAGAGACGGCCGCGGACCCCGCCGCGCTGCTCGCCGCGCTGGCCGCGCGCGGCGGCCGAGTGGGCTTTGGCGGGGTGCCGTCGCTGTGGGACGCCATGGTGGAGTTGATGGAGGCGGGCGACGCCCCCCGCCCCGCGGGGCTGGTGTCGGTGCACCTGGGCGGCGAGGTGCTGCCGCCGCGGCTGGCGGAGCGCACCTTCGCGCTCT
>DASQBH010000907.1:0-2029 GCA_035635315.1 Longimicrobium sp. | reverse complement strand
CCGGCGGTGGCAGATGCCTCCATGTATCACAACTGCCGGCTTCGCATCGTGCGGGGGCAGGAAACCTGCCGTTGTGCCATTCGGCCCCAAGCCCTGCGTAGGATGGATAACCGTTCTTATGCACGAGATGGCTGGAGAGGGCTGGCGGATGTAGCTTAAGCGCTTGAAGCAGCGTAGGATTTGGTTGCTGAGACCAACCCCTGCCACCGATTGCACTGTGCCACACCCGCCATGACGGACGATACAACCCCGACGTTCTCGTTTCCAGCCGTATCCCGCAAGAAGATCACCGCTGCTTTCGATGGCGGGCGCTTGTCGTCGGACGGTGGCGTCATGCTCCTCGCCCAGGCCGAGCGCCGGCTCGGGATCGCCGAGCGGCTCGCTGGTTTCATTCCAGACCGGCGCACTCCAACCCGCGTCAGGCATGCTGTGGCGGACATGATCCGCGCCCGCATCTTCGCCATCGCGTGCGGCTATGAGGATTGCAACGACTTCGGCCCGCTGCGCGCTGATCCGGCGTTCAAGCTCGCCTGCGGACACTTGCCGGAGACGGGCATTGATCTGGCCTCGCAGCCAACCCTCTCGCGCCTGGAGAACGCCCCGAGCCTGCGCGATGCGATCCGGTTGACCTATGCTCTGGTCGATCAATGGATGGACAGCTATGCCACCGCGCCGGATGGTGTGGTGCTGGACATCGACGACACCTGTGACGTGGTGCATGGGCATCAGCAGCTGTCACTGTTCAACGCCCATTATGACGAGCGCTGCTTTCTGCCGATCCATGTCTACGACGCGGCGACGGGCCGACCGGTCGCCATCGTGCTGCGGCCGGGCAAGACGCCCTCGGGCCTGGAGGTGCGGGCGCACCTGCGACGCCTCGTGCGGCGCATCCGCACGCGCTGGCCTCTCACCCACATCACGATCCGCGGCGACAGTCACTATGCCCGTCCCGAGGCCATGGACTTCTGCGAGCAGAACGGCATCAGCTACATCTTCGGTCTGGCTGGCACGAGGCCGCTGACAACCAAGGTGCAGGATGTCGCCGATGCGGTGCGCACCCAGCGAGCGCTGGAGGATCGTGAGGTGGTGCGCGGCTTTGCCGAGACGACGCACCGGGCCAGGAGCTGGTCGTGCGAGCGCCGGGTGATTGCTCGCATCGAGGCCACGCGCCTGGGGCTCGACATCCGCTTTGTCGTCACCAACCTGACCGGGACGAGCCCGCGCGTCATCTATGAGAGCCTGTACTGTGCCCGCGGCCAAGCCGAGAACTGGATCAAGTTCCACAAGGCGCAACTCGCCTCCGACCGGACCTCGTGCCGGCGGGCCGTGGCCAACCAGGTTCGGCTCGTGCTGCACACGGCCGCGTACTGGCTGATGCTGGCGGTGCGGGAGGCCATCCCGGCGGCACGCGATCTCGCCCGGGCGGAGTTCGTGACGCTGCGGCTGCGCCTGCTCAAGATCGCCGTGCGCGTGCAGGAAACCACCAGTCGCATCCGGCTGGCCTTTGCCTCCTGTTGCCCGGACGCCGACCTCTTCCGCCGCCTTGCGAGCGCTCTGGCACCCCAGCCCCGGGCGGCCTCGCCCTGAGCGACGGGGCTGCTGTCGCCCCGGTCACCCCATGTCTTCTCCGCCAACGCGTTCCTACGTTCCAACCCTCACTGCGATGAAAAAGACGCAACCGATTGGCGCGCCCAAGCCGCAAGTCAGGTCATCGCAACCAGCGCTGGTGAATACGATCGGCTAGTCGGATGAGGTTCATGGCAGCCGCCGTGGGAGGACCTGGTGCTGCTGGCCCACATCCTCTCGGCCTTTGCCCGCTCTCATGGCACCTACGGCAGCCCGCGTCTGACCCGCGAGCTGCAGGACGAGGGCCTGGAGGTTGGTCGGCGTCGGACCGCCCGGCTGATGCGGGAGAACGGCCTCAGGGCTCGGCGGAAGCGGCGGTTCAAGCGCACCACCGACAGCCATCATGCCTTTCCAGTCGCTCCCAATCTCCTTGACCAGGACTTCTCGGCGGAGCGCCCGAACC
>DASQBH010000906.1:0-5637 GCA_035635315.1 Longimicrobium sp. | reverse complement strand
GCTCGGGGCCGACCTCGCGCAGAAAGGCGCCGAACTCCCACGGGTGTACGTAGTCGGCGTGCTGGGAGAGCAGCGGCGGGGCGAGAACCTCCTTCTTGCCGCGCAGCACCGTGCGCGAGTCCAGCTTGGGCGAGGAGAAGTGCACCTTGGGCATCACGCCCTTCGGCCAGGTGCGCAGGGCCGCGCGGCAGGCGTCGCCGAGCGAGAGGGTGCCGGGGTTGAGCAGGTGGTGCTGGTGGTCGAAGATGAGGCGGACGCCCGTGGCCTCGTGGACGCGGAGGCAGTCCTGGACGGTGTAGAGCGTCTCGTCGTTCTCGATGACCAGCCGGCGGCGGCCGGCCTCGGAGAGGCGGGGGAAGTTCTCGGCGAAGCGGCGCATGGCGGCGTCCTTGTCGCCGTACGCGCCGCCCAGGTGGATGATGACGACGGCCTCGGGGCCCTGCTCCATGGCGTCCAGGAGCTCGGCCTGCGAGTTGACGTCCCAGATCCCCTTGTCGTTGATCTTTGGATCCAGCGCGGAGAGAAGGACGTACTGCGACGGGTGCAGCGACAGGCGGATGCCGCGCTCGCGGGCGGTGCGGCCCAGCTCGGCGAGTCCGTTCCGGCACTCCGCGATCTGCCCGTGGAACTGCGGCAGGTCCGGATGCGTGCAGTAGGGGACGAAGTCGCTGGAGATGCGGTACATCCGCACGTCGATCTCGTCCAGGTAGTCCAGGATCTCGCGAAGCATCTCCATCGACACGCTCAGGTGCGGCCCGGACTGCCACCGCCGCGCGTCGTTGCTCTTCATCCCCTCGCGCCCCGCCACCTTTACGGCGAACCCCAGCCGCCGAGGCCACTCCCGCTTCGCCATCCGCAGTCCGATTCTCGATCGTTTTCGATATCAACGAGCCGGGGGCGCGGCCGGATGCACCGGCCGCGCCCCCGCGGCGTACTTCACACCCCGTTCCGCGTGGCGCTCAGGACTGCGGGCGCTGCACCAGCACCCACACGGTGTCGGTGCTGCCGCTGTAGAACATGGAGATCACCACGTTCTTCTGGCGCCCGTCGCGAAAGCGGAACTGGTAGGGAAAGACGGTGTGCAGGTTACGGTTCTGCACCCCCTCGACGAACTTGCCGTGGAACTCCTGCACCTTGGTGCACGGCGCCACCTCGTCGAAGAAGCTCTTTCCCAGCGCCTCGCCCTTTTCCACGCGCGCCAGGCTGCTTTCCGTCTGGTTGAACTTGAGGACGGTGCCGTCGCGGTCCAGCTGAATCATCCCCACGGGAAGGCTGTCGAGCTCGTCTTCGGTGAGCACGTCCGCGCGCTCGAGGACTTCGGTGGTTCCGCTGAGGGTGGCCTGCATGGTCGAGCTCCTGGGAGTGGTGGAGGTATGCTGCTCCTCACGCGGGTAGCAGCGCCGCATACCCGTTTGCCAGAATCGTACCGGACTGTACAAGGTTTGTCAATTGTCAGTACAGGCTGTAACGAGGGAGCTCCCCGCGCCCGCATCGACCTCATGGAACGCGGTGTGCAACCGTCACCCGGCTCCCCGGTGACGCTCGAGGTTGTCACATCCGCGCGCCGATGTTGTTGCGGCACCGGGACATCGGCCGCAGAGCCCACGGAGTGCCCCTATGGCGAACAACGACATGGACCGGGTGGTTCCGCTTGGCCAGCTGGACGACTTCAAGGTGGCCGAGGGCGAGCCCGACGTGCGGGGGTGGGAGGTGCTGGCCTCCGACGGCCGCAAGATCGGCGAGGTGGACGAGCTGCTGGTGGATACGGCGGCGATGAAGGTGCGCTACCTGGACGTGGACGTGGACGACGGGATGGTGGCCGGCGGCGGCGACCGGCACGTGCTGATCCCCATCGGCTACGCGCGGCTGGAAGAGGACCGCGACTGCGTGATGGTGGATGCGCTCGCCTCGGCCGACCTGGGCGGTGTGCCTTCGTACGACCAGGGGCCGCTGACGCGCGACTTCGAGACCTCCGTGCGCGAAAGCTTCTCCGCCCGCCGCGGCACGGGGACGTCGGCCGGGCTCGCGGGCGGCTCGGGGATGATGGACACGGCCGGCCTGGACAACACGCCGGGCACCGGCACGGGGCTGGGGATGACGGGGATGTCGTCCGGCACCACGGGCGGCCTGTCCGACACCGGCGGCGGGATGCGCGCGTCGAGCCCGGACGCGGACTCCATGCACTCCACCGGCTCGTCCGCGGGGATGATGGCGTCGGCGGACGACGGGCTGCGCGCCGGCGAGCGGACCGGCGCGGGCTCGCAGGGGCCGCTGGGCGGGATGGGCACGAGCGGGATGAACGCGGGCACTTCGTCTGGCGGAATGAACGCGGGCGCCTCGTCCGGCGGGATGGGGGCGCTGAACGAGCGGGCGGACGAGCTGGGGTACGACCGCGACGCGGTGGAGATGCGGGGCGACGCCAGCCACCGCGCCGGGCTGTCCGGGTCGGACTACCAGCACAACGCGGACGAGGACTTCTACGCCAGCGACGCGTTCGACGACGCGCGCTTCTTTGGCTCGCGGCGGCCGGGGGGCACGTCGAACACCTCGCCCCGCGGCAACTTTGGCCTGAGCGGCGGGACGGGCGGCGCCGACCAGGTGGACCCGCTGAGCGGCAGCGGCCTGCAGCGGGACGGATCGACGCTGCACGGCGCCAGCACGGGCGACACCGGCACGGACCGCGACGAGACGGCGCGGCTGGCGCGCGAGGCGAGCGAGCGGCTGCGCGAGGACCAGGCCAACCGGGGGCTGGGCGGCACCGGCAACCTCTGATCCTCCAGCAGCTTTCGGGGCGCTCCCGCCGGCGGGCGGGGGCGCCCTTTCGCGCGCGTGGCATCCGCGCGCGCGAGGCCGTAGATTGTCCCCTCCCATGACGCCCAACCAGCCGCCCGCCCGCCGTGGTCCGTGGATCCTGGCCATCGACGTGGGCTCGTCGTCCGTGCGGGCGCAGTGGGTGGACGCGGCCGGCGCGCCGCTCTCCGCGGACGTCGACGCGCGGGCCGAGTACGCGTGGCGCGCGACGCCGGACGGCGGGATGGAGGTGGATGCGGAGGCGCTGGCCGACCTCTGCATCCGCGTGATCGACGCGGCGGTGGGCGTGGGACGCGCGGCGGGGATCGAGCCGGCGGCGGTGGCGATGGCGGCGTTCTGGCACGGCCTGGTCGGCATCGGCGTGGACGGACGCGCGGCGACGCCGCTCTACGGCTGGGGCGACGGGCGGGCGCGGGACGCGGCGGACGCCATGCGCGCGCGGATGGACGAGGGCGCGATGCACCGGCGCACGGGGTGCTTTCTGCACGAGCTGTATCCCGCGGCCAAGCTGGTCTGGCTCGCGGGCCCCGCGGGCGATAGCTTGCCGCGCTCCGCCACCTGGGCCGGCATCGGCGAGCTGCTGGCGCTGCGCCTGTTCGGCGAGCGGCGGACGTCGCTTTCGATGGCGAGCGGCACTGGGCTGCTGGACCTGCGCCGGCAGGGGTGGGACGGCGAGATGCTGGACGCCGCCGGGGTCTCCGCGGACGCGCTGCCGGTGATCGAGGACGCGCCGTTCGCCGGGCTGCGCGAGCCGTTCGCGGCGCGGTGGCCGGAGCTGGCGGCGATCCCCTGGATCCCCGCGCTGGGCGACGGCGCCTGCGCCAGCCTGGGGATGGGCGCGACGGGGCGGCGGATCGGGCTGACGGTGGGCACCTCCGCCGCGGTGCGGGTGCTGCGCGACGACGCGGAGCCCGTGGTGCCGGACGGGCTCTGGTGCTACCGGCTGGATGCGCGGCGGACGGTCTGCGGACGGGCCCTGTCCAACGGCGGCAACGGGTTCGCCTGGCTGGCGCGGACGCTTCGCCTTCCCCCGCCCGACGAGCTGGAGGCGCGGCTCGCGGCGATGCCGCCCGGGGCGCACGGGCTGACCGTCATCCCCCGCCTGGTCGCCGAGCGCCCGCCGCGGCCCGCGGGTGCGGAGACGGCGGCCATCGCCGGGCTGACGGCGGCGACGGGGCCGGTGGAGATGGTGCGGGCGTGGCTGGAGGCGTCGGCGCGGGCGATGGCGGAGGCGGTGGACGCGGTGGAGGCGGCGTTCGGGCCCGCGGACGAGGTGGTGGCCGGCGGCGGCGCCCTGCACGGATCGCCCGCGTGGACCCGCATCATCGCCGACGCGCTGGGCCGGCCGATGCGCCTGTCGCCGCACCACGAGGCGACGCTGCGCGGGGCCGCGCTGCTGGCGCTGGAGCGGATGGGCGCGGGGCCTCACCCGCTCGCGTAGGCTCGCACCCTCTCCCGCAAGCGGGAGAGGGTATACACGGCACGGGCTCCGGTGCGCTCCGGCTGAAGGTGGCGTGGATAAACGGCCGCGTCTGCGACGCGGCGGGCCCTCTCCCCCGCCGTCTTCGCCGCTCGTTCCTCGCGGCTCGCGGCGACCCCTCCCCCAAACTGCGGGGGAGGGGTGTTGGCGAGGCGGCTCGAGTGCCGTTCGTCCAGGGCCTGGCAGGTGTGCCCTCGCGCCGATCTGTCAACACGGGATCGAATTCTCCTCTCCCCCATGCAGTTTATGGGGGAGGGGCCGGGAGAGGGGGGCGCCTGACGCGCGCCACGAGCCGGCCGAGGCACACCGGACTTCACATCGACAATCCCAGAGCAGTTTCCGCACGAATCAGGAAGATAGATGCCCTCCGAAGCCCAGACGCTCGACCGGCTCTGCATCGACACCATCCGCACGCTGTCCATGGACGCGGTGCAGGCGGCCAACTCCGGCCACCCCGGCACCCCCATGGCGCTGGCGCCGCTGGCGTACGTCATCTTTACGCGCCACCTGAAGCACAACCCGGCGGACCCGAAGTGGGCGGACCGCGACCGGTTCATCCTCTCCGCCGGCCACGCGTCGATGCTGCTGTATTCGATGCTGTACCTGACCGGGTACGGGCTCACGCTGGACGACATCAAGAACTTCCGGCAGTGGGACAGCCCCACCCCCGGACACCCGGAGTACGGACTCACCGACGGCGTGGAGACGACCACGGGGCCGCTGGGGCAGGGTTTTGCCACCGGCGTGGGGATGGCGATGGCCGAGGCGCACCTGGCCGCGCGCTACAACCGCCCGGGCCACGAGGTGATCGACCACTTCGTCTACGCCATCTGCTCCGACGGCGACCTGATGGAGGGCGTGGCGGCCGAGGCGGCGTCGCTGGCCGGGCACCTGAAGCTGGGCAAGCTCATCTACTTCTGGGACGACAACAAGATCACCATCGAAGGATCTACTGAGCTCGCCTTTACCGAGGACGTGGCGAAGCGCTTCGAGGGGTACGGCTGGCACACGGAGACGGTGGAGGACGGCAACGACCTGGAGGCGATCGATGCCGCCATCCGCGCCGCGCAGGCCGATCCGCGCCCGTCGATGATCACGGTAAAGACCATCATCGGCTACGGCTCGCCCAACAAGGCGGGGAGCGAAAAGGCGCACGGCGAGGCGCTGGGCGAGGAGGAGATCAAGCTCACCAAGCAGGCGCTGGGCTGGCCCTCGCTGGACTCGTTCTTCGTCCCGGACGAGGCTCTGGAGCACATGCGCTCCGCCGGCGCCCGCGGCGCGGAGGCGCAGGCGGAGTGGAAGGCGCGCTTCGAGGCGTACCGCGCGGCGCACCCGGACGCGGCGGC
>DASQBH010000905.1:0-7075 GCA_035635315.1 Longimicrobium sp. | reverse complement strand
TTGGGCTGCTTGTGGGGGGACTCGTCGGTACGGTGGTGGGCTGGATGATCGGCGGCGGCGAGATTCCGGAGGAGCCGCCGCCGGGGCGGTGGCCCTGAGGCGGACGCCAGGAGCTTCGTACACGACAGTCGAGAATGCGGCCCGCCGGACGTTTGCGTCCGGCGGGCCGTTCGCGTGAGGGGTGATCAAGCCCGCCGCGCCTTGCCACCGTACGCCGCATCCCCCAAACTACCCGCTCGCCGGAAAGGTTGCGGGCGGGCGCATTTGGCGGCGCCGCGCGAGGATGCACGTCGAGGGGGGACCGCTGTTCGAGTTCGACATCCAGGGGACGGAGGGCGCCGCGCGCGCCGGACGGCTTACGCTGCCACACGGAACCGTGCAGACGCCGGTGTTCATGCCCGTGGGGACGCAGGCCACGGTCAAGACGCTGACGCCCGAAGAGGTGGACGGCCTGGGGGCGCAGATCATCCTGGGCAACACCTACCACCTGTACCTGCGCCCCGGGCACGAGGCCGTGCGGCAGATGGGCGGGCTGCACCGGTTTCAGAACTGGCACCGGCCCATCCTTACCGACTCGGGCGGCTTTCAGGTGTTCTCCCTCTCCGACATCAACGTGATCGAGGAGGAGGGCGTCACCTTTCAGAGCCACATCGACGGCAGCCGCCACCTGTTCACCCCCGAGCGGGTGATGGGGATCGAGCGGGCGCTGGGGGCCGACATCATTATGGCCTTCGACCAGTGCCCGCCGGGGCAGAGCAGCCGCGAGCTGGCCACGGAGGCGTACCAGCGCACCCTCCGCTGGCTGGAGCGCTGCCGCACGCGCTTCGTGGAGCTGCCGGACGAGGACCCGGAAGGGCCGGAGCAGACGCTCTTTCCCATCATCCAGGGCGGCGTGTACCCCGACCTGCGGCGCGAGTCCGCGCGGGCGACGCTGCAGGCCGGCGACTGGCACGGGATCGCCATCGGCGGGCTGTCCGTGGGCGAGCCCAAGCCCACGATGTACGCGATGATCGAGGCGCTGCAGCCGGAGCTTCCGGAGCGGCTGCCGCGCTACCTGATGGGCGTGGGGTATCCGGACGACCTGCTGGAGGCGATCGGGCGCGGCATCGACATGTTCGACTGCGTGGCGCCCACGCGAAACGGGCGCAACGGCGCCGTGTGGATCGCGGGCGAGGGGCAGGTGAACATCAAGCAGCGCCGCTTCTTTACCGATCCCGGCCCGCTGGACCCGGACTGCGGCTGCTACACCTGCCGCACCTACACCCGGGCGTACCTGCGGCACCTGTTCGTGGCGGGCGAGGGGCTGTCGATGCGGCTGCTCTCCATCCACAACCTGCACTTTCTGGTGGGGCTGGCCAACGCCGCGCGCGAGCACATCCTGGCGGGGGACTTCGGGTCGTGGAGCCGCGGCTGGCTGGAGCGGTTCCACGCGGGGAAGGCGGCGAGGGACGGCAGGGAATAGGGAATAGGGAATAGCGGGATTCAAGGCGGTGCGGGATCGTGAGATCCGGCTGCTTCGGGTGAGATCACGAGAGTCTGGCAATCAACCACGGATCGGGAACGATGGACATCCTTCTACTGGCGCTCATCCAGGCGCAGGGGCAGCAGCCGCGGCCGCAGGGCGGCGGCTTCATGGGCTTTCTGCCGCTCATCATCCTGTTCTTCCTCTTCTGGATCATGATCATCGTCCCCCAGCGGCGGCAGGCCAAGGCGCACCTGGAACTGGTGCAGGGGCTGCAGAAGGGCGACCAGGTGGTCACGGCCGGCGGGCTGATCGGCGTGATCACCGGTGTGCGCGACGACTCGGTGGAGGTAAAGACGGGGACGGCGACGGTGGTGGTGGAGCGCTCCCGGATCACGCGGCGCGTCGATCCCACGGCCTCCGCGGCAAACAAGGCGTAGCGATGGCGCGGCTGAACATCGAGCTGCTGGGCGCGGACGTCCTGCGCCGGAGGGCCGAGGCCGTCCCCACCCCCGGGCCGGAGCTGGACCGGCTGGTGGCCGACATGTTCGAAACCATGTACGACGCGCATGGCATCGGCCTGGCGGCGCCGCAGATCGGACGCAGCGAGCGGCTGATCGTGGTCGACGTCAAGGAGGACGGCGCCTCGCCGATGGCGCTGCTGAACCCGACCGTGGTGGCGTTCGGGGACGGCACAGACCGGGTGGAGGAGGGGTGCCTGAGCATCCCCGGTGTGGCGGCATCCGTGGAGCGGCCGACCTTCTGCGTCGTCGAGGCCACGGACGAGAAGGGGCAGGCCGTGCGCATCGAGGCGCAGGGGATGCTGGCGCGCTGCCTTCAGCACGAGATCGACCACCTGGACGGGGTGCTGTTCATCGACCGCATCTCGCCCATCAAGCGCAAGATGCTGCTGGCCAAGTACCGCAAGCTGGCCGAAAAGTGAGGCACGCGTGAAGGTCCTGTTCTGGGGCACCCCGGCGTTCGCACTCCCCGCCCTCCGCAGCCTGTCGGAGGAGGGGCACGTGGTGGTGGGCGTGGTCACGCAGCCGGACCGCCCCGCGGGGCGCGGCCGCGAGGTGGCCATGTCGCCCATCAAGCAGGAGGCGCTGCAGGAGGGAATCCCCGTGCTGCAGCCCGAAAAGGCGCGCGGCGACGAGTTCCTGGCGCAGATCCGCGCGCTGGACGCCGACATCTCCGTCGTCGTCGCCTACGGGCAGATCCTGAAGCCCGAGGTGCTGGCGGTGCCGCGCCTGGGCTCGGTGAACATCCACGCCTCCCTGCTGCCGGAGCTGCGCGGCGCCGCGCCGATCCAGTGGGCCATCGTGCGCGGCCACGAGGCCAGCGGCGTCACCATCATGCGCATGGAGGCGGGGCTGGACAGCGGCCCCATGCTGATGCGCGTGGAAGAGCCGATCGAGCCCGAAGAGTCCGCGGGCGAGCTGGGGGCCCGGCTGGCGGAGATCGGGGCCGAGGCGCTGGTGGAGGTGCTGGCGCTGCTGGAGACGGGCGACATCGTCGAGGAGCCGCAGGACCACGCGCGCGCCACCTACGCGCCCAAGGTGGACCGCGAGACGGCGCGCATCGACTGGAGCAAGCCGGCGGACGAGGTGGCGCTCTGGATCCGCGGGATGGACGACGTGCCCGGCGCGTGGAGCCCGCTGGGCGCGCGCGGCCCGGTAAAGCTGTTCCGCCCCGGAATCGTCAACGAGACCGGCGGCTTTCCCGGCGAGGTGATCGAGGCGGGTGACGCGGGCGTGCTGATCGCCTGCGGGATGGGGGCCGTGCGCGTGGCCGAGGTGCAGCCCCCCGGCAAGCGCCGCATGCCCGCCGGCGACTGGGTGCGCGGCCGCGGCGTGGCCGTCGGAGACCGGTTCGGCGGCGAGGCGTGAGGCCGCGTCGGCCGGATGATGGGGCGCATGGCCCGCGAGGGCGAATGAATTCGCGGCAACAACCACACGAAATCCGCCTGCGCGGATTGGACGGCGCGGTGGCGCGGTGAGTCTGGTGCACGTGGATGATTTCGGTTGAGCGATTACCGCCCCTCCATGTCGTAACGGATGACGCGGTGGTGGGGCGGGCGGATTTTCTCGGCGTCGCGCGAAGGATCGCGGAAACCAGCCGGGCGGATGTCGCGTTTCACCTCCGGGCGCCGCGCGCGTCGGGGCGGCGGATGCACGATCTCGCGACGGCGCTGCGGTCGATGACGGCGGATGCGGGCGCGCTGCTGATCGTCAACGACCGCGCGGACGTGGCGCTCGCGGTGGATGCGGACGGGGTGCAGGCCGGCGGGCGGGGATTGATGCCGGCGGATGCGCGGCGGCTGATCGGCCCGGAGCGCCTGCTCGGCGTCTCCATCCACTCGGCGGATGAGGCGCGCGTGGCGAAAGCCGGTGGCGCCGATTACCTGCTCGCGGGCACCATCTGGGAGACGCAGTCGCATCCTGAGCGTCGCGGCGCCGGGATCGGGCTGATCCGCGAGATTGCGGCGCTCGGCATCCCCACGATCGCGATCGGCGGGGTGACGGCGGAGCGCGCGGCAGAGGCGCGGGATGCGGGCGCGGCGGGCGTCGCGGCCATCCGCGGCGTGTGGGACGCGGCCGATCCCGCCGCCGCCGTGGCCGAGTATCTGAAGCACTGGAAGGAAGTCGATGGCTGATACGCTGGTCGCGGCCACCATCACGGTCCGCGTGAACGGCGACGCGCGCGAGATCCCGGCAGGACTGACCGTGGCGGCGCTGCTGGCGCACCTGGACCTGCACCCGCGGATGGTGGTCGTGGAGCACAACGGCCACATCCTGCGCCGCGAGCAGCTGGACGGGATCCCCGTGAACGAGGGCGACCAGCTGGAGCTCGTCCACTTCGTCGGCGGGGGGTGAGGGGCGTCGGCGGGCAGCCACGGGCTGAAGCCCGCGGCTGGAACTGCCATAAGCCCTGTCTCGGCTCGCGGAGCTCGCCGAACAGGGCTTCACCAGCGGGAACGCGCCCAAAGCAGGAATGATGTTTATACCCTCTCCCGCTTGCGGGAGAGGGTGCGAGCCTGAGCGAGCGGGTGAGGGCCCCCGCGGACGCAGCGCCGGCCCACCCAGGCGAATGAATTCGCGGCTGGGAAAACGCGATGTCCGCCTGCGCGGACGGTTCCACGTACTTTCGTACTCTCGTACTCCGTACTGATGTCTACGCTGCTGGAAGAAACGACCGCCACCCCCGCCGAAGCCCTCGACGCGCCGCTGGTCATCGCGGAGCGCGCGCTGCGGTCGCGGCTGATGGTGGGGACGGGAAAGTACCGCTCGAACGACGAGATGGTGCGCGCCATCCAGGCCTCCGGCGCCGAAGTCGTCACCGTCGCCGTGCGGCGCGTCGACCTGGATCGTACGAAGGAGGAAGGCGTTCTCCATCATCTCGATCCCAACGAGTACCTGCTGCTGCCCAACACGGCCGGCTGCTACACGGCGGAGGACGCCATCCGCTACGCGCGCCTGGCCCGCGCCGCCGGCTTTACGAACTGGGTGAAGCTGGAGGTGATCGGCGACCAGGAGACGCTGCTCCCCGACGCGGAGGCCACCCTGCGCGCCGCCCGGGAGCTGGTGGCGGACGGGTTCGTCGTCCTGGCCTACACCAACGACGACCTGATCACGGCGCTCCGGCTGGAAGACGCCGGGTGCGCGGCGGTCATGCCGCTGGCGTCGCCGATCGGCAGCGGGCTGGGGGTGGTGAACCCGTACAACATCCGCACGATCAAGTCGCGCCTCTCCGTCCCCGTGATCGTGGACGCAGGCGTGGGCACAGCCTCCGACGCCGCGGTGACAATGGAGCAGGGGGTGGACGGCATCCTGATGAACACCGCGCTGGCCGAGGCCCGGGATCCCGTCCGCATGGCGCGCGCGATGGGGCTGGCGACGGAGGCGGGGCGGCTGGCGTACCTGGCGGGGCGCATGCCGCGGCGCGAGCGGGCGGTGCCGTCGTCGCCGCTGGCCGGCATGCTGGACTGACGCGGATGGCGGAAGGGCCCACGGTCGCGCGGCAGGCTGCGCTGGAGGCGATGGCCCGGTTTCGCGAGGGCGAGCTGGGCGATCGCGCGCTGGACCTGGCCACGCAGGGGATGGAGCCCCGCGAGCGCGCGTGGACGCAGGAGCTGGTGTACGGCACCTTTCGCCTGCGCGGCCGCATCGACCACGTGCTCAACGGCTTCGCGCGCGACGGCATCGAATCCCTCGATCCCGACGTGCTGGACGTGCTTCGCCTGGGTGCGTACCAGCTGCTGGAGATGGGGAGCGTGCCACCGTACGCCGCCGTGTCGCAGTCGGTGGAGCTGGTGCGGATGGCGGGGCAGCCGCGCGCCGCGGGGCTGGTGAACGGCATCCTGCAGAACATGCAGCGCCGCCCCAACTTCCGCTTTCCGGACTTCGACGCCGATCCCACGGCCAACCTGGAGACGTGGGGATCGCACCCGCGCTGGCTGGTGGAGCGGTGGATCGGCCGCTGGGGCGCGGAGGACGCGCGGGCGCTGGTGGAGGCCGACAACCTGCGCCCGGAGCTGTACATCCGCCCCCTGGGCGTGTCGATCGAAGACGCGCGGGCGCGGCTGGGCGAGGCGGAGATCGCGTCCGAGACCGTCGGCTTCGCGCCGGACTCGCTGCGCATCCTCCCCCCCGCGACCGCCGCGCAGGCGCTGGCCGCCGTCCCCGCCGTGGTGCAGGACCCCGCGGCGGCGCTGGTGGTGCGCTACGCGGACGTGCCGCAGGGCGCGGACGTCATCGACCTCTGCGCGGCGCCGGGGGGCAAGGCGCTGGGGCTGGCGGAGCGCGCGGGACGCGTGGCTGCGGCGGACCTTTCGGCGCGGCGGATGCGGCGGGTGCGGGAGAACGCGGTGCGCGTGGGCTGGGGGGAGCGCGTGGGCACGGTGGTGGCGGACGGGCGGCATCCGCCGTTCCGCGCCGTGGACGCGGTGCTGCTGGACGCGCCCTGCACGGGGACGGGGACCTTTCGCCGCCACCCGGACGGGCGCTGGCGGGTGTCGCCGGACGACCTGAACGCGCTGACGCGGCTGCAGGACGAGCTGCTGGCGGCCGCGGCGGGGCTGGTGCGGCCGGGAGGGCTGCTGGTGTATTCCACCTGTTCGCTGGAGCCGGAGGAGAACGAGTTGCGGATCGAGCGGTTCCTGGCGGGCCGGCCGGGGTGGGCGCTGGAGCCCCCCGCCGGAGCGGTGGATGCGTCGCTGCTGGACGGCGCGGGACGCCTGTGCGTGCTGCCGCAGCGGCAGGGCGTGGACGGCGCCTTTGCGGCGCGGCTGCGGAGGGCGGCGTGAAGCCCCCCATGCGCCCGGTGCGGCGGCTGCGGCCCCCGTCCACCGGCTGGCACCGCGAGATCCCCGGCCGCGTGCGCCGCTACTTCGACGAGCGGCGGCTGCTCAAGTGGGTGCTCATCGCGGGCGCCGGCTGCTTTGTGCTGGGGTACCTGGTCGTCACGCTCCTCTTCTTTCCCGGCTTCGGGCGCTCGCCGATCGTCACGGTGCCGGACCTGACGGGGCGGTCGCGCGGCCAGGCGGAGCGGATGCTGGACCGGGCGGGGCTGGAGGTACAGCGCGGCCAGCCGATCGCCAACCCGCGCATGCCC
>DASQBH010000904.1:0-5215 GCA_035635315.1 Longimicrobium sp. | reverse complement strand
TCGAATATCTCGTCGGCGCTCAGGTGAGCGGCGAGTTTTGCGCGTTCGGCCGTGCAGTCGCCGGACGACTTGATCAACTGGCGGAGAAAAAGAACAAAAGCCGCGGGTCCGAGCTCGCTGCGAAGCGCCTTGAGTCCCGCTCCGCACAACTCGTCTTCGGACGCATCGAGTGCGATCGTTCCGGCCTTAGCCCCTCTGACCGGCGGCTTTCGGGCGTGGTCTTGCCCGGCGCGTACTCTCCGAATGGACGTCATCACATCATCCACCGTCACGCCCGCTTGAAGCTGCGCCCGTTCAGCGGTGTAGTCGCCCGAACCTTTGTTGAACTGCTGGATGAAACGCACCAACCCGACCGTGCCCAGTTCCCTGTGAAGTACCTCGAGGCCGGCCTCGTGGATGTCATCCTGCGTCATGGGCGTCGAAAGCACAGTCATTCGATTTCCTCCAGCCAGGTGACCGGGTTTGCCACACGCACGGCAAGCTGGTGGTGCAGGCGCCGTGCGCGCCGGATCAGACCGTCATCAGTCGTGAGCAGCGCGTCGGCGCCCGCGGCTTCGGCGCACGCGATGTGAAACGAATCATAACTCCCAAAACCCATTGCTTCCAGCGACTGCTGCCGCCGACTCCGGTCTGCGTCGATGCCGACGTGCTCCGTTGCGGCACGAGCGAGCTCCATCACCCGGCGGCGACGTGTCGGATCGCGAATGGCGGCAATCTCTGCATCGATCGCATCGCTGCCGATCAGCGCCCATTCTCCACGCGCAACCGATTGAAGGACGAGGAGGATCGCTTTGGATTCCAGCCGTACCCGAAGCTGCGTCTGGTCATCGAAGGGACGGTTAAAGCAGCAGGTATCAAGGTAGACGCGGATCATCAGGGCTCCGGGCGCAGGTGTGAGGGCGCAACACTGCTCACTCCGGTCGCTTCAGGCAAGTAAGCTTTTTCGTCATAAAGGCTTACCTGCGGTGAATTTGTGGCCCCAGCCGTCCATTGCCGATCCTGTTTGGCCAGCTTGGGTACGTGCGTTGAACCGGCTGCGTCGCACCGCTGCTTGATCCGGGGATTTGCGTCGCTCCCATCTCGCCAGTGCGCGTACCTACTTCCCGCCAACCCTTCCGGCGCCTGCGGTTCTGGCGGTATCGTTGAGGCGTAGCTCGCCCCGCGATCCTGCCCCCTCGCCCGATGCTGACGACGGAACAGAGCACCCTCGAAACCTTGCTGCGCCTCGCGATCGTCCCCGGGATGGGGCCGGCGAGGATCACGGCACTGCTGGCCCGGTTCGGGTCGGTGGAGCGCGTGCTGGGGCTACCCGCGGCGCAGATCGCGGAGGTGCCCGGGTTTGGCCGGGAGTTCGCGCGGCGCGTGACGGAGGCGGGGACGGGGGAGGGGCTACGGCGCGCGCGGGCGGCGCTGGACGCGCTGGAGCGGATCGGGGCGCGGGTGGTGACGCAGGAGGACACGGCGTATCCGCAGGCGTTTCGCGCGCTCCCCGATCCGCCGTTCGTGCTGTACGCCTTGGGCGACGTGCTGCTGATGTCGGAGCCCGCCATCGGCATCGTGGGGACGCGCGAGCCCACGGACTATGGGCGGCAGGTGGCGGCGCGGCTGGCGTACGAGCTGGCGCGGGCGGGGTACGGCATCGCCAGCGGGATGGCGAAGGGGATCGACGCGGTGGCGCAGACGGCGGCGCTGGACGCGGGCGGCGCCACGGTCGGCGTGCTGGGGCACGGCATCGACCGCATCTACCCGCTGGAGAACGAGCGCCTGTTTCACCGCGTGCGGGAGCGGGGGCTGCTGATCTCGGAGATGGCGCCGGGCGAGGAGCCGCTGGCGGGCAACTTTCCCCGCCGCAACCGGCTGATCGCGGCGCTGAGCGCGGGCGTGCTGGTGGTGGAGATGGGGGAGAAGAGCGGTGCGCGCCACACGGTGGAGTACGCGCTGGAGCTGGGGAAGGAGGTGTTCGCCGTTCCCGGGCCCATCGGATCGGCCAGGAGCGTGGGGACCAACCAGCTGCTCAAGGAAGGCGCGCGGCTGGTCACCTCCGCGCAGGACATCCTGGAGGAGCTGCACGGCGTCGGCGTCGCTCCGCACGCGCTGAACGGCTCCGGGCGCATGGAAGCGCCTCCGCCCGCGCTCAACGGCTCGGTGCGCGCGGAATCTCCTCCGCCCGCGCCGCGATCCGCGCCGGCGGACCTGGCGCCGGACGAGGCGCGCGTCTTCGGGTTGCTGGCGGATGAACCGCGGCACGTGGACGACCTTGCGACGGCGGCGGGGCTGGCGACCAACGCCACCCTCGCGGCACTGCTGGGGCTGGAACTGCGCGACCTGGCGGAGTCGCTGCCGGGGAAGCAGTTCCGGTTGCGGTGAGGACGGCGCAGGCGCGACGCAGGTGATTCGACCGGATGACGCGGCGTCCGTCCAGGAGCGTAGAGATCGCGCGCGTCCGCTCCAGGAGCGTAGAGATCGCGCGCGTCCGCCTCCAGGAGCGTAGAGATTGCGCGCGTCCGCCTCCAGGAGCGAATGAATTCGCCGCTGGAAGGGCGCAAAGTCCGCCTGCGCGGACTGTGGCCGCGGGTGTGGGGCGCTGCGACCTATGCGGAAATGGCCGAGAGTAGATTTCTCAGTCGGCGCGCGGGGGCGGGGTACGGGGCAGGTTGATCGCGGCGCCTCCTTCGAAATGACAGAGCAGGGCGGTCGCCGACGTTCACGTTCACACCAACTTGCGGAACGCGGGGAGGGTTGCGGTGTCGTTATCCCCATGCAGCACAATCCGTTGAGTCTTTATCCCCGATCCGTGGACGAGCGGCCGCGGTCGCTGTACGTGCACGTGCCGTTCTGCACGCGGCGGTGCTCGTACTGCGACTTCGCGGTGCAGGCCACATCCCAGGCCCCCACGGCCGAGTGGCTGGACGCGGTCGCGGGGGAGATGCGGATGCTGGCGGACGAGCGCGGGTGGAACGCGCCACTTCGGCTGGACACCGTCTACCTGGGCGGCGGCACGCCGTCGCTGCTGGGGCCGGACGCCATGGCGGCGCTGCGCGAGCGGCTGCGGCCCTGGGCGGAATGGGACGAGTCCGCGGAGTGGACGTGCGAGGCCAACCCGGAGAGCTTTACGCCGGAGGTGGCGCGCGGGTGGCGGGCGGCGGGGGTGAACCGCATCTCGCTGGGCGCGCAGACGTTCCACGAGCCCACGCTCCGGTGGATGGGCCGGCTGCACGGGCCGGACGGCCCCGCGCGCGCCTTCGGGGCGGCGCGGGAGGCGGGGATCGGCAACGTGAGCATCGACCTGATCTTCGGCGTGCCGTCGCGGCTGGAGCGCGACTGGGGCGAGGACCTGTTCCGCGCGCTGCTGCTGGAGCCGGAGCACGTGTCGCTCTACGGACTGACGGCGGAAAAGGCGGCGCCGCTGGGGCGCTGGGTGGACGAGGGGCGCGAGACGCTGGCGGACGAGGACCGCTACGCCGACGAGTACCTGCTGGCGCACGACACGCTGACCGGCGCGGGGTTCGAGCACTACGAGGTGAGCAACTTCGGGCGGACGGGGCTGCGCTCGCGCCACAACTTCGTCTACTGGACGGGGGAGCCGTACGCGGCGCTGGGGCCCGGATCGCACGCCTTCTACCCGCCGCTGCGCCGCTGGAACGTCCGCAGTTGGGACGACTACCGCGACCGCATCGCCGCCGGCCGGCTGCCGACGGATGACGAAGAGACGGTGGACGAGGACACGGGCGGACTGGAGCGCGCGTGGCTGGTGCTGCGCACGGATGCCGGGTGGCCGATGGAGGAGGCGGGGGATGCGGTGCGCGGGCTCGCGGAGCAGTGGGTCGCGCGAAAGTGGGCGGAGGCCCGCGGAGGGCGGCTGCGGCTGACGGCGGAGGGGTGGCTGCTGCTGGACACGCTGGCGGTGCAGATGGCCGCGGCGGCCGAGATGGACCGCGAGCGCGTGCCAGCGCTGCAGCTTTGACAGTCTTTCCGTCGCGTAGACGCCCGTACGGGGCGCCGATCCGGCCGGATCGGCGCACGTGGAGCGTCCCCGTTCTTGCCATGGATTTCCAGATGAGGCGTGCGCGCGCGGCCGGAATCGGTTGTTCTGGGGACGTGCCGGCGGCGCGCGGGATTGACCGCGCAGCCGCCGGGGAGCAAATTCATCGGGTTTTGCGGCCGTTTTTCCAATCCGGACGATGAGCACGGGCGAACCCCTTTCCGAGCGCGAGCACCAGATCCTGGAAGCGGTGATCCGCACCTATGTGGAGACCGCCGAGCCGGCCGGCAGCCGCAACGTTGCGCGCCGGTTCCGCTTGGGCATCTCTCCGGCGACGGTGCGCAACACCATGAGCGACCTGGAGGAGAAGGGGTACCTGTACCACCCCCACACCTCCGCCGGGCGCGTGCCCACGGACCTGGCGTACCGGCTGTACGTGGACGCACTGATGGACCGCGTGTCGCTCACCAGCGCGGAGCAGGCGGCGCTGCGCACGGAGCTGGTGCAGGGCGGGGAGGGCGCGGCGATCGAGCGGCTGCTGCGCCGCGCCGCGCAGGTGCTCGGCCTGCTGACGCAGGAGCTGGGGATCGCCGTGGCGCCGCGGATGGAAGAGGCCATGCTGGAGCGGCTGGACCTGATCCCCGTCCACGAGTCGCGGGTGCTGCTGGTGATGTCGCTCCGCGCGGCCGGGGTGCGCACGGTGTACGTCGACGTCCCCGCGGCGATCCCGGCGACGGCGCTCTCTTCCGTGGCCACGCTGCTGAACGAGCGGCTGGCCGGGCACACCCTTCGCGAGATCCGCGCGACGCTGCCGATCCGCCTGCGCGACAGCGTGCCCTCGGACGATCCGGGCGCGGGGCTGCTGAACGTGTTCCTGCAGTCGGGCGAGGAGTGGTTCGCGCCGGTGACGGCGGGGCAGGACGAGGTGCTGCTGGGGAGCGCGGCGGTGCTGGCGGAGCAGCCGGAGTTCAGCAGCGGCGAGCGGCTGCGGTCGCTGATCTCGCTTACCGAGCAGCGCGACCTGCTGAAGAACGCGGTGGCCAACCGTGGCGCGGCGGACGGGCTGCGCATCACCATCGGCGGGGAGCACGCGGACCCGGCGCTCAGCGGATTTACGCTGGTGACGTCGGAGTACCGCCTGGGGGAGCTGAAGGGCGTCGTAGGCGTGATCGGGCCCACGCGGATGCCGTACGAGCGCGTGATCGCGATGGTCGAGGGCGCCTCGGCGATGGT
>DASQBH010000903.1:0-5030 GCA_035635315.1 Longimicrobium sp. | reverse complement strand
CGGAGACGGCGGAGGCGCTCTGGGCCCTGATCGGCCTGGGAACGCCACATCTGCGGGACCGCATGCCGGGGGTGGACGACCGCGCGCTGCTGGCCCGCGCCGGCCTGCTGGCGCGGCAGCCGCGCTCGGAGGCGGGGCTTGCCGGGCTGCTGGCGGACCACTTCGGGGTGCCCGTCGCCGTGGAGCCGCTGGTGGGGCGCTGGCTGGCGATGCCCGAGGACGAGTGGACGCGCATCGGCCGCGGCGGCGCGCACCGCTCGCTGGGCACGGACGCGGTGCTGGGGCGCCGCGTGTGGGACCCGCAGGCCGCCGTCCGCATCCGCCTGGGCCCGCTGCCGCTGGACGTGTACGAATCCCTCCTTCCCGCCGGCCGCACCGCCGCCGGCCCGCCGGAGGGCGCCGCGCTGGCCCAGCTGCGCGAGCTGGTGCGCTTCTACGCCGGCGTGGAGACCAGCTTCGTCCTTACCCTGGTGCTGGACGCGGACCAGGCGCCGCCGATGAGGCTGCCCCGCGCCGGGTCGGCGAACGCGCCACGTCTGGGGTGGACCTCGTGGCTCGCGGCGGACGGCGATCCGCCCGTTCCACCCCCCGTTCTCGACGGAAACGCCCTGCGCGTCTCGCTCTTCCGCGATCCCCAGATCCCCATCGACCCAGAGCGCGGCTGCGGGTGCGCGGCGGCGGGCGCTCCCCGGCCGTGAGCTGATTCCGGGGGCCGCGGAGGCAGGCCACCATGTTTTCAAACGAAGGAGAGATCCATGTCCGCATTCTGCAGGTGCACACGCGGCCACTGGAACGCGCTGGCCGAGCGGTGGAACGTGGGCGAGTGGAGCCGCGCCTGCTGCGGCCAGAACGGATGCGGCCAGCCGCTCCACCCGCGGTTCACCTATCAGCCGCCTGACCAGACGCTGATTCCCGTGGGCCGCCTGGGCCAGGTTGCCGGCACGTGCTTCTACCGGTGCGTACAGGGCCACTGGAACCTGGCGCCGTACCGCCTGGTGCAGGCCTACTGCGGCTCGGCGTCCTGCTTTCACGCGCTGGAGCTGGCGGCGGCGCAGCAGAAGTTCGACGCCGAGACGGAGTTCCACGCCGCGCAGGACGGCGGTGCGCAGGCGCTGATGCTGGCCACCCGGCATCTCAACACCCGCGATCGCGTCGCCCTGTCGGCGGTGAACCGCTCGCTGGCCAACGAGTCGCGCGAACAGGGATACGACCCGTTCGGCGGCAACACCATGCTCGGGAACCAGCAGGGCGGCGGCGGCCAGGCGCCGCAGTCGCTCACGCACCTGGCCAAGCACGCCTTCAATCAGCTGTACCGCACGGTCAAGGAGAAATTCACCTTCAACGCGCCGCTCACGTCCGGAGACCTCAAGCTGCAGAAGTGGTCCACGGACAACGCGTTCGGGAACCCGCAAACAAGAAAAAGCTTCATCAGCACCAACTGCCAGGCGCAGACGTCCATCGGGGGATCGAACGTGAACGCCGTGAACTTCGTGCACTACGGCGGTAGCGAGGGAGAGCGGCTCATCAAGGCGCTGGACCTCGACAAGCAGCCCTCGCTTCCCCTGCAGCGATACACGCAATGCAGCCACAAGCACGGCGAGGTGCGTCTGGCCGAGGCACAGGACAATGCCTACGAACGGGCCCCGATCAGTGTGGACAAGCTGTGCTGCCTGTTCTGCGCGGCGCAGATGGAGGCGCTGGGCCGCACGCCGGACCTTACGGGCGCCACGACCGGCATCCTCCAATGGTACACGTTCACCCCGTACGTGATGTACTTCCGCGACCGCCGGTCCCTGATGTGGGGCACGGAAGTCGAGGCCGGCTTCGCCAGGCTCTCGCGGGAGAACAAGATCGCGTTCCTGCGCATCCTTGCCGACCTGGCGAAGAGCCCTCCCTTCAACACGACCCAGCACAGCCCCGTGTACACCGGGCTGCCGTCCATCAGCGACGTGATCCAGAACCTGCCGCCCTGACGCGCCGGACCGCCCGCCCCCGCGCGGGCGCCGTCCATCCCCTTCATCAACTTCTCATCCCCCGGGCGTCAGTGCCGGGGCCCCGCCGCGCGTTGAATGAGTGAGCGCGCGGGGAAGCCCGCGCCGCGCGCTCCCTGGCCCGGCGCAGCCCCACCCTTGGCGCCGGCGGACCGTGAGGCGGGATTGGAGGCATAGATGGCAGGCAAGGCAGACCTGGTGAACTCCATCGTGGACAGCGTGGATGGAATCGCCGCCGGTAACGCGGCGGACGAGCTGGCGTACGCGTCACTGGACGCGGCGGAGGCGGCGGGTGCCGATGCCGGCCGCGGTGGATGGGTGGCGGACGGGTAACGCCGCCCCGCCCACGCACGAGAGCCCGCGCCGGGTAACCAGCGCGGGCTCCGTCGTTCCCTGGGCGATGGATCACGCGGAGGACGAGGAGGAAAAGAAAGAGGACGCGGAGAAAACGATGGCCGTTCTCCGCGTCCTTTCTCCGTTCCTCCGCGTCCTCCGCGTGATGCCTTTCAGCCTTCCACGACCGTGCGCTCGAAGATGCGCTCGAACCAGCGGACGGCGGAGGCCTCCACCTCCGCCATGGTCACCGTCCGCCCCAGCTCGCCGGAGATGGAGCCCACGCCGTGATCGCGAATGCCGCAGGGGATGATGGTGCCGAAGAACGACAGGTCCGTCGTCACGTTGAGCGCAAAGCCGTGGCTGGTGATCCACCCCGACGAGACGCGCACGCCGATCGCCGCCAGCTTGCGGTCGTCCACCCACACGCCCGTCAGCCCCTCCTTGCGCCCGCCCGCCAGCCCGAAGTCGGCAAGTACGCCGATCAGCGCCTCTTCGATGTCGCGCAGGTAGCGGTGCAGGTCCTGGCGGTCCGGCTTGAGGTCGAAGATCGGATACCCCACCAGCTGCCCCGGCCCGTGGTACGTCACGTCCCCGCCACGGCCGGTGTCGAACAGCTCGATCCCGCGTTCCGCCCGCTCCTCCGGCGACACCAGCACGTTCTCATCATGCGACCCGCTGCCCAGCGTGATGACGTGCGGATGCTCCAGCAGCAGCAGCGTGTCGGGGATCTCCCCCGCGCGGCGCTGCTTCACCAGCTGCGCCTGCAGCTCCAGCGCATCGCCGTACGTGATCAGCCCCAGGCGCCGCACTTCCATGGTGCGCGCGGAGATGGCAGCAGATTCAGCAGTCGTGCTCATGTGCTCCAATCAAGAGGAGGCGGCGCCTGCGCGCAAGCCCGCGTGCAGAGACCACCCAAACTTGACACTCAGCCATAATCATGATTATCATAATCAGGATTATCATTATGGTTGATCGGTCGGGGACGGTGAAGGAGACTCGGGGATGAGTGAAAAGCAGTTCTTTGGACGAGAGCAGGAGCTTGCAGTGATCAGGCGCGAGCTGGACCGGGCTCGGCCGTCCGTCCTCATCGTGCGGGGGCGGCGGCGGGTGGGCAAGTCGCGACTGCTGCTGGAGGCGACTCGCGGGTATCCCACGATCTACTACCAGGCGACGAAGATCGCGGGATCGATGAGCCTGCACCTGCTCAAAGCCGAGGTGTCGCGCGTGATCGGGACGGATCCCGTCCTTGAATCGCTGAGCGACTGGCTGGGTGTGCTCACCTATCTGGAGCAGGTCGCGGCGGAGGCGATGCCGGGGCTCACCGTGGTGCTGGACGAGTTTCCGTACCTGTGCGACACGGACCCCGCCCTGCCCTCCATCCTGCAGAAGTTCTGCGACGAAGTGCGGGAGCGTGGCACACGGCTGAATCTGGTGCTGTGCGGATCCAAGATCTCGTTCATGGAAGAGTTGCTGGGGGAAAAGAATCCCCTGCACGGACGTCAGGCGCTGGACCTGGATCTCGGGCCGCTGTCGTACCGGGATGCCGCGAGGTTCTTTCCGGAGTGGAGCATGGACGAGCAGCTCCGCGCCTATGGAATCCTGGGAGGCATTCCGTACTACCTGAAGCTGTGCGAGCCGGAGTTCACGCTCAGCGAGAACGTCCTGCACCTGGTGCTCTCGGTGGCCGCGCCACTGAGCGACGAGCCCAACAACCTGCTGCAGGCGGAGGTGCGCGACGTTACGCGCTATGCCACCATCCTGCGGGCGGTCGCGGAGGGGTGCACCGACTCCGGCGCCATCATCGGCCGGGTGCGCGAGCTGAAGGATTCCAGCGCGCTGGCGCCGTACGTTCAGAAGCTGGCGGAGCTTCGGCTCATCCGGATCGTCAGGTCGCTGGACGCCACGGAACGGGAGCGGGACAGGCGGTACTACCTGGACGACCCGTTCCTCGCGTTCTGGTACCGTTTCTACCTGCCGAACCTTTCGCCGCTGGCGGCGGGGCACGTGGAAGAGGTCTGGCGACATACCATCGAGCCGCGCCTGGACGACCACATGGGGGGGATGTTCGAGTGGATCTGCCGTGACTACGCGCGCCGCTACGTCAACGAGGTGCTTCCCACGGCGGCGCAGGAGGTAGGGCAGATCTGGGCCGCGGACTACGACCTCGATGTCGCGGGCCGGCTGCTGAACGGGGCCGCGATTGCGGGCGAGTGCAAGTGGTGGGGTGGACCGATGGGGATGAACGTGCTGCAGCGGCTGCGCGACACGGCCACGCGCTCTTCGTACGAGCGCGACGCCAGGGAGCGCTACCTGCTTCTCTTCTCGCGCTCCGGCTTTACCGCCGAACTCAAGCGGGAGCGCAAACGGGACCCGTACCTGCGGCTGATCGGACCCGCCGAACTGCTCAATTCGCCTCATGGATGATAATCTAGATTATCATAATCTGGATTATCATCCTGCATCTCGAATGGAAACCGGGAGGCCGCGCGTGGCAGCCTCCCGGTTTCGAGCATCATCGTACCGCCGGATCACGCCTCGTCGGGAAAGTTCTCCATCAACTGCTTGATGCGCGCCAGGAACTGGTCGCCATCGGCGCCGTTCACCAGGCGGTGGTCGTAGCCCAGCGAGATGAAGCCGCGCTTGCGGGCCACGATGGCGTGGCTGCCGTACTCGTCGGTGATGACCGCCGGGCGCATCTCCACC
>DASQBH010000902.1:0-3549 GCA_035635315.1 Longimicrobium sp. | reverse complement strand
GATGCGAGCGCTTCGATCGTCGGGAGAGCCGCGGCTTGTACCAGATCCGGGAAAAGAATTGGCCTCACACCAAAATCCGCCAAGGCACTGGACTGGGACGATCGCTGTCATTCTGAGGGAGGCGCCGCGCGCAACCGTCTTCCTCGCAACAACGCCTGTGCGCCGACCGAAGAATCTTTATCGGGAACGGGCGGCCTCTCGCGCGGAATCCAACCTGGCCGACAGGACCATGCGCCCATCGTAAAGATCCTTCGGTCGGCGCACAGGCAATCGTGCGTCTGGACAGACGGGGGTGCGCGCCTCCCTCAGGATGACACCGTTTGCCGAACGTATCCGAAATCTTTTTCCGGAACAGGTATTACGTCGGCCGGCCGCGCCCCGAATCCGCTACCGCCCGCGCACCCAGAACGCGGAGCTCTCGGGGACCTCGCTGTTGGTCAGGTTCGTCACTCCGCCGTCCTCGACGTTGACCAGGTACACGTCGCGCGCGGCACCCCGCCGGCTGCTGAACGCGAGCTGGTCACCGCGGGGCGACCACCCGTTGAACTCGCCGCAGAAGTCGCCCAGCTGCTTGAGTCCCGTACCATCCACGTTGACCACGTACACCAGCGACGTGCCGGTGCACGCGTACGCTTCGGCCTGGTTCACCGACGGGTCGGTGTCGCCGAAGAACATGATCCGCTTGCCGTCGGGAGACCACGGCGTGTAGTCCGAGCGGAAGTGGGGAAGGGTGCGCGAAGGGAGGTAGTGGATGCCGGCATGCGTCGTCAGCCTGCGCACTCCGGACCCGTCGGCGTTCCTGACGAACAGGTCGTAGCCGGCGCCATCCTGGTCCAGGTACACGATCCTGGAACCGTCGGGGGACCAGTAGGCGGTGTGCAGGTTCAGGCCGGACACCGCGGCAAGGCCGGTACCATCGGCGTTCACCGCGTAGAAGCGGGTCTCGGTGCCGCAGACGTTGCGGGAGAACATCACCCGCCCGTTCGGCTGCCAGCCGATCAGCTGAATGCGGGTCGGAATGCATCCGCCGATGTCCAGGTCGCGGGTAACGTCGCGCGCATTGGTGCCGTCCGCGTTGACCACGAACACGCGGACGCCGTCGGGCCCCAGGTGCTGGTACGCGACCAGGAGCCCGTTGGGCGAAAAGCGCGGGGCGTCATTGCCGCCCCCGTCCGTGAGCTTGGTCATCTGCCCGGCGAACTGCGTGCTCAACACCCAGATTTCGGACTTCCCCGAGCGGCTGCTCTGAAAGGCGACCGTCCTTCCATCCGGAGACATGCTCAGACTGGCATAGTCCGCGGGTGCACGGGTCATGTTCTCGGCGCCGGTGCCGTCGGCGTTGATCCGGTGGATGTCGGTCTGCTCCGAGGCCCAGACGGACTCTTCGCGGCCGTCGGCATGGGTGAGATAGAAGAGCTGGGCGGGTATCCCCTTGGCCGTGCTCACCGGGTCGTCGCCACAGGCGGCGAGGGCGAACGCCAGCGTGGCGATGACGGTGCCGGCGAAGCCCGGGACGGAACGGGCACGCCAGGATCGGGACCAGGAACCCATCGCGGAACCCTCCAATCTCAAGTTCATGATATCAAGCGCTGTGGCAGCGGATTGCGCCACACCTTTCGCCGCGAGCATGCTTTCGGGACACCCCTGGCGCCGGCCGCCGGCGGGGGATGCATCCCGGACCGCGGAGAACGATCGAGGTGCCCCGAATCGGACGTTTGGTGTCTGGCGAGGCGAATCCGGAACAGCATTGGAACAGCATTGGGTACAATCTTTTTCAGGATCTGGGATGACGCAGCTGGCCCGCCACCTGCTTCGCTCAGCGGTCCAGCACGGGCAGGTACTGGCGCCAGGGGCCCACGGCGTCGCGGTACTGCTTGGCCATCACGCGGGTGGTCTGCGCGATGTGCCCCAGGTCGTGCACCACCCAGGCGGACAGCAGCTGCCGCAGGGTGACCGTGCCCAGCGCGGGGTGCTCGCCCTGCAGCGCCAGCTCCCGCTCCGTGAGCCCCCATCCCCGAAGCGTCTCCAGGTTCTCCGCCCGCAGCCGCGCGAACTCGTCCAGCAGGTCCGCCATGCTCTTGCCCTGGCTCTCACGGTACTGCGCGAACCGGTCGTACGGCTCAAAGCGGCGGTTCTCGCCCTGCGCCAGGATGATGCGGGCGCGTTCCATCCAGTCGCTGCGCTCGCCGTGGATCAGGTGCCCCACGTTGTCGAAGGGGCTGAACGTCCCGGGCCCCTCGTTGGGCGCCGTCCACGCCTCCGTCACGCCGCCCAGCAGCGCGCGAAAGGTGGCAGGCGTGCGCTCCAGCACCTCCAGCGCGCGGTTCAGGTCGAACTCCATCGCGGGTCTCCGGGTGACGTGGATCAACCGAGGTAGATGATCATGCCGCTGCGCCGCCGCGCGGCCTCGGCTACGAAGTCGCACAGGACCTGAAAGTACTCCCACAGGTAGTCGAACGCGCCGCCCTCCCCCTCATCATCCCATATTTTGGGATAGATGTCGAGTTCCTTCATCCGCGAGGGATCGTACCGGCGCAGGAGCTCTTCGCGGTCGAACGAGGCGAGAAAATCGGCGAACCGCTGCACCCCGGGAGAGTGGATGGCGCGCGCGGCCCCGTAGCCCACGTCCACGTCGCCGATCGGCTCGCCCCCGCTCAGGAGGTAGCCGGCGGGCCCGGCGCTCTCCCAGGCGGTGCCGGTGAAGAGGTAGTGCAGGCCGTGCCACGCCTTGTCCACGCTCGTCTCGTCATCCTCCTCGCGCGCGTCCCGGGCGGGGGGAGCGGGAAGTGGGGGTGGAGGCGGGGGCGGCGGCGCGACCTTGCGGCCGAACAGCCGCGCCAGAAAGCCGGGTTCGCGTGCCGGGGGCGGCGCGTCGAGCTCCTCGTCGCCGTGCAGGTAGGAGATGATCCACTCCGGGTGCCGCAGCAGAAGGTAGAGATCGTCGTCGCTCGCGCGGCGAAACACGCAGACCATCCCCATCGGCAGTCTCCTGAGGTGTGTGTTCAAGCATCAGCCTGACCGATTGACTTCCTGAGAGGGGGTTGCCAAACCTCAGGCATGAAAAGATGCGATGTCATCCTGAGGGAGCGCACCACGTGTAACCAGAAGTCACACAATGACCTGCGCGCGACCGAAGGACCTTCTCCCGGCTTGCGGGGGACATGCTGCACGCCGCGGATCCGTCCCCCCGGTTGTGCTGGCAAGGTCCTTCAGTCGGCGCCAAAGTACGTCGCAGCAACAAGGAGGCGCGCTCCCTCAGCCTCAGGAAGTCGATCCTCGGGTTTCCGAAGACCAGATTCTTGAACACGCTCCGAGATGTGTGGGCAGCGGCTCAGGCCGGCGGCGCGGGCGTGTCCGGTCCGGCGAGCTGCTTCTGGAACCAGTGGTGGGCGTACGGCTCGTCGTTGAACGGCGCCACCTCCACGTACCCGGAGCTCCGGTACAGGTGGATGGCCTCCGCCAGCGCGCGGTTGGTCTCCAGCCGCAGCGTGGTGAACCCCAGCGCCAGCGCCTGCGCCTCCAGCGCCCCCAGCATCCGCCGCCCGAACC
>DASQBH010000901.1:0-2282 GCA_035635315.1 Longimicrobium sp. | reverse complement strand
GGGACACGCTGAAGAAGGAAGGCGCAAAGGAGAGCTTTACCATCGCCGAGGTCCCGGAGGTGGTCCTGGAGTCGCTGGACGACGTGGTGCTCTAGCGCTCTACGCCGCTCCGGGGTCGAGGGCCGCGCGCCGGGGATGCTCCCGGCGCGCGGCCCTCGTCCGTCGCCCAGGCGCGTGCGGTGATCCCTACACCCGGGAACGGCGCTGACCGGGCCTCCGGGGCCTGCCGCCCCCCCGGCGCGTGCTGCACCAAAAACCCGAAATTCTTGTCCTGCGAGGGGGCGGGATGCATCTTGGCCGTACCCTTCACCACGGCACCCGCCGCGCGCCCGATCCACGCCCGGCGCGGACACCCGCCGTGACACCTCTCGCCCGCCTCAAGGAGCGTGGGATTTGACGACGAGGACCCTGCCCGTCCTGGCGCCCCCCCGGCGCTTTGGCCAGACCGCCCGCCCCGACGCCTGGTGGGTTCAGCCGGCGGTGACCTTTACCATCCTCGCGAGCTTCGTCGTCTACGCCACCTGGGCGGCGTTCCAGAACGCGCACTACACCTTCGGCCCGTACCTTTCGCCCTTCTACTCGCCCGAGCTGTTCGGCAGCTCGCACCACGCGTGGTTCGGACCGCAGCCGCGCTGGTGGCCGGGGTGGCTGCCGTTCAGCCCCGCGCTGCTCATCCTCCCCTTCCCAGGGCTCTTTCGCTTTACCTGCTACTACTACCGCGGCGCGTACTACAAGGCGTTCTGGGCCGATCCGCCCAGCTGCGCCGTGGGCGAGCCGCGCGGCAAGAGCTACTGGGGCGAGCGCTACCTGCCGCTCATCCTGCAGAACGCCCACCGCTTTTTCCTCTACATCGCCCTGATCTTCATCTTCATCCTGGCGTACGACGCGCTCAAGGCGATGTGGTTCGTCGACGGGATTACGGGCGAGGGCGAGTTCGGGATCGGGGTGGGGACGCTCATCCTGGTCGCCAACACCATCCTGCTGAGCGGCTACACGCTGGGGTGCCACTCGCTGCGCCACCTGGTGGGCGGCCGCAAGGACCAGCTTTCGAAGCACCCCGTGCAGATGGCCTGCTACGAGGGGTGCAGCAAGCTGAACCGCAACCACATGAAGTGGGCGTGGGCCAGCCTGATCAGCGTGGCGTTCAGCGACGTCTACATCCGCCTCTGCTCCATGGGGATCTGGACCGACTGGAGGATCCTCTGATGGCGGGCTACGACACCGTAGAGCACGACGTGCTGGTGATCGGCGCGGGAGGGGCGGGGCTGCGCGCGGCGATCGCGGCGGCCGCGGAGGGGGTGCGGGTGGGGCTCGTCTGCAAGTCGCTGCTGGGCAAGGCCCACACGGTGATGGCCGAGGGCGGCGCCGCGGCGGCGATGGCCAACGTGGACGAGCGCGACAGCTGGAAGGTGCACTTTGCCGACACCATGCGCGGCGGGCAGTACCTGAACAACTGGCGGATGGCGGAGCTGCACGCCCGCGAGGCACCGGAGCGCATCCGCGAGCTGGAGGCGTGGGGCGCGCTCTTCGACCGCACGGCGGACGGCCGCATCCTGCAGCGCAACTTTGGCGGGCACCGCTATCCCCGCCTGGCGCACGTGGGGGACCGCACGGGGCTGGAGATGATCCGCACCCTGCAGGACCACGGCATTCACCAGGGGATCGACGTGCACATGGAGGTCACCGTCGTCACCCTGCTCAAGGACGGCGACCGGGTGTGCGGCGCGTTCGCCTACGACCGCGAGCGGGGGCGCTTTCGCCTCTTTCGCGCCGGCGCCGTGGTCCTGGCGACGGGGGGGATCGGCCGCGCGTACAAGATCACCAGCAACTCGTGGGAGTACACGGGCGACGGGCACGCGCTGGCGTACCACGCGGGCGCGGCGCTGATGGACATGGAGTTCGTGCAGTTTCACCCCACCGGGATGGTGTGGCCGCCCAGCGTGCGCGGCATCCTGGTTACGGAGGGGGTGCGCGGCGAGGGCGGGGTGCTGCTGAACAGCGAGGGCCGCCGCTTCATGTTCGACGACATCCCCGAGAACTACCGCGGGCAGACGGCGGACAATCCGGAAGAGGGGTGGCGCTACACGCAGGGCGACAAGGACGCCCGCCGCCCGCCCGAGCTGCTCACCCGCGACCACGTGGCGCGCTGCATCGTGCGCGAGGTGCGCGAGGGGCGCGGCTCGCCGCACGGGGGCGTGTACCTGGACATCGCCTGGATCAAGGAAAAGCTGCCCGGGGCGGCGGAGCACATCCGCAAGAAGCTGCCGAGCATGTACCACCAG
>DASQBH010000900.1:0-2668 GCA_035635315.1 Longimicrobium sp. | reverse complement strand
GGTGTACAGGCCGCGGGCGGGCTCCCAGTCGGCCGCCCGCTCCAGCGTGGCGGCCTGCTCCATGATCCTGTGCAGCGCGTTCATCTTGCTCGTACTGCCCCTCCTGCGCGTTACTGCTCCGTACGGTTTCCGCCCACCAGGTATCCGCTCAGGTGGTTCAGCCCCGTGGTGGTGACGGTGCGGGCCTGGGTGTTCACCTCGCTGGGCAGCACCCGGATGATCTCGGTGCTCCCGGAGCGCACCTCGACCACGCGCAGGTCCTGGAACCCGGCCGGAGACCCCCCGCAGCGTCCGAAGCTCAGCGTGAGCGTGGCGTTGCGGCCAAACTGCGTTCCGTGCGGCTCCACCTCCACGCCGATGTGGCCGGCCGCGCGCTCGGTGATGGTAAAGGTGGTGCGGGCGTTCACCGCCTGCGCGGGCACGGTGAGCGTGTGGCCGCGCACGGTGACGGTGCCGCCCGCCTGGTCGATCGCGGCCTGGGCGGCCTGGCCGTTCCCCTGCCCGCACTCCACCGGAACGTACGTGCGGGGCACCGACGGACCTTTGTCGCACGCCGCGGCCAGCAGGAGCGGCAGGGCGCGCAGCAGGATGAACGCGCGGTGATCGTGGGTGCGCATCATGTGCCCTTCAGCTGTGGAGGAGGACCGCCGGCGCGTCCGCGGCGGGCGCGGGGGTGGGGGCGGGGGCCAGGGGAAGGCGGAGGATGAAGACCGACCCGGCGCCGGGCTCGCTTTCCACGCGCAGGTCGCCGCCCAGCAGCTGCGCCAGCCGCCGCGAGATCGGCAGCCCCAGCCCGGTGCCGCCGCGTGTGCCCGCCACCTGCTCGAACTCCAGGAAGATGCGCTCCTGGTCCGCGCGGGCGATGCCGGGGCCCGTGTCGCGCACGTGCACCTCCATCCACTCCACGCCCGCCGCGTCCGCCACCACCGCGGCGGACACGGTGACGGCGCCGCGCTCGGTGAACTTGACGGCGTTGGAGAGCAGGTTGAGCACGATCTGCCGCGTGCGGTCGGGGTCCGTGCGCACGGGCGCCGCGGCGTCGTCCAGCCGCGCCTCCAGGGCGATCCCCTTCGCCGCCCCCTGCGGCTCCACGGAGGCCAGCGCCTCGGCCACCACGCCGCGCACGTTCACGTCCACCAGGTTCACGGCCATCTTGCCCGCTTCAAGCCGGGCGTAGTCCAGGATCTCGTCCACCAGGTGCAGCAGGGTGCGGGCACTGGCGTTGGCCTTTTCCAGCTGCGTGCGCACGGGGGCCGACACCTCGCCCGAGACGCCGTCCAGCACCAGGTTCTGCCGCCCCAGGATGCCGTTTACCGGGGTGCGCAGCTCGTGGCTCATCGCGGCGAAGAAGCGCTCCTTGAGCTGCGAGGTGCGGTGCAGCTCCTCGTTGGCGCGCTGCAGCTCCTCGGAGCGGTCGGCCAGCGCCGCGTGCAGGCGGGCGTTGTTGATGGCCACGGCGGCGTGGCGCGCCAGGGTGAGCGCCAGCAGGGTGTCGCGCGCCGTCACGGGATACGGGTCGCGGTACCCCACCACCAGCGCGCCGAAGGTCTCGCCGAACAGCGTCAGCGGCACCCCCAGCCCCACCTGCATTCCCTGCGCGTGGTGCAGGGGAAAGGCGTCCTCCGTGACCTCGGCGCCGCCCTGCCCCAGCACCACCGGCTTCTCGGAGTGGATCACGCGGCGGGCGAACGGGTCGCCGTCGGCCTCCACGGGCGTGGCGCGCAGCCCCACGGCGGCGGGGCAGCGCAGCGCGCCCTCCTCCACCGTCTGCACCACGGCGTAGTGCGCGCCCAGCAGCGTCCGCGCGAAGCGGGCGACCAGGGAAACCACCTCCTGCGGGTCCAGCGACTGGTTGGCGGCCAGCCCCAGCACGTCCAGCGCCTCCATCTCCTGCGCGCGCCTGCGGTAGCTCTCGCGCTCCTCGCGGGCCTCGCGCAGCAGGCGCTCGCGGGTGGCGGCCTGCCCCAGCGCGGTGGCCGTCTCCTCCCACGCCGACAGGTCTTCGCCGAACGCGCCCTCGTCGGCCACCAGCAGCAGGGCGCCGGCGTGCGTGTCGCCCAGGGGAAGGAGCAGCGCCTCGGCGCCGGGGTAGCGCGCGCCGACGGTGGGGCTGAGCGCGGCCACGGGGAACACCTCGGGCTGCGCCACGTGCAGCGCCATGGCGCCCAGCTCGTCGGGCACGTCCACGCCCGTGGGGTGCTCGCAGACGCGCAGGCCGGGTTCGGCGCCCACCCACACGGCGCAGTGCAGCGGAATGGCTTCGCCCAGCACGCGGACGAGCGCGGCGAACGCCGCCTGCTGGGTAGGGCTGCGGTGGATGGCGAGGGCGAGACGGCAGAGGTCCATCATCGTGCACGGGTGCGGGGAAAAACTGCGTCACGCCGCCGGAAGGCGGTACGGCACACGGCACATTTGCCCCTTTTTTGCAACAGAAATCATGCCACTCCGCACACTTTCGGAAAGCGGCGTGGTTGCTGGTTTGATGTGGATTGGGGCGGCTTTGGTGGGGGCGCGCGTGGGACGATGTGGGACGTGTTTACCCCCGCGCAGGCCTCCCGGGAGCGACTGAAGTCGCGGCAACAACGTCACGCTGTCCGCCTTCGCGGACAAAGAAGAGCCGGCGGAGGAATCGCTCCCCCACCGGCTACCGATGTTGATGCACCGCCTT
>DASQBH010000899.1:0-6611 GCA_035635315.1 Longimicrobium sp. | reverse complement strand
AGTGGCTGGTGCTGCCGTTCTTCCTGAGCTTCGCCTACCGGGGCCGGATGCGGGTGGCGCACATGGTGGCGCTCTCGTCCGCGCTGCTGCTGACGGGGAGCCTTACCGGCATCGTGGCGGTGGCGGGGGGGATCGGCGGCGGCTGGATCCTGGGAAACCCGCTCAGCCGGCGGCGGCTGCGCATGCCGCTGACGCTGGCGGCCGCGGCGGGGCTGGGGCTGCTGGTGTTCAACGCCGTCGCCGTGAGCAACGGCACGAACACCGCCGGGCTGTGGGAGGTGGTCTCGGGGCGGATGGAGGACGTGCTGTCCGGGGGGCTGAGCGCGTCCAACCGCAGCTACGTGTACGAGTACACCAGCGAGCAGCCCATGCCGCTGGTGGGCTCCGGCCTGGGCCACGCGCAGCTGCTCTTTACCGCGTCGGACAACACGGCCGTCATCTCCAGCTTTCTGAACCTGTACCTGAACTACCTGTTCGCGCTGGGCGTTCCCGGGGTGGTGCTGCTGGCCCTGCTGCTGGCGCCCCCCGCGGTGCGGCTGGCGCGCCAGCCGCGCTACCGCAACGACCCGGAGCTCATGTTGCTGATGGCGGCCTACCTGGGGTGGCTGCTGATGTTCGCCGTGCACTCCGAGGAGCTGAGCCTGGTGTTCGGCATCGTCTTCGGGATGGTGGCGTTCGAGGGGCGGCGGGCGGCCCGCGTCCCCCCCACGCCCGCGGAGCCGGCCGCCGCATGAAGCTGCTGGTGGTGACGCACGAGTACGCGCCCGCGCTCAACCCCCGTGCCTTTCGCTGGACGGCCGTGGCGGAGACGCTGGCCGCCCGCGGCCACCAGGTGGACGTGGTGGCGCACGGCGTTCCCGGCGCCCCCCGCCGCGAGGTGCGCGCCGGCGTCTCCGTGCACCGCGTGGGCGGCGGCCTGGGCGAGGGGCTGCGCCGCCGCCTTACGCAGGCGCCTTCCGCCGGCTCCGGCGCGGCCCCGGCGCCCAGCGGCGGGGCCCGCGCGCTCGCGCGGCGGGTGCACGACCGCGTGTGGAAGCGGCTGTACTGGCCGGACTACGCCTGCCTGTGGTACCCCGCCGCCGTGCGCCACGCGCGGGCGCTGCTGCACCGGGGCGGCTACGACCGGCTGATCTCCGTCTCGCACCCCTTTACGGGACACTGGGTGGGCGCGGCGCTCAAGGAGGAGCGCCCGGACCTTCCCTGGCTGGTGGACGTGGGCGACCCCTTCGCCTTCATCCAGGGGACGCCGGTGAACAACGTGCGGCTCTACGATTCGCTCAACTACCGGGCGGAGCGCCGGGTGCTGCGCGCCGCGTCGGTGGTGTCGGTGACCACGGGCCCCACCCGCGTGCGCTACGCGCAGGCGTTTCCGGAGGTCGCGGGCAAGCTGGTGGTGGTGCCGCCCCTGCTTTCGCCGTCGGAGCCGCGGCGCGAGGACGGCCGCTTTCTTCCCGAAGGGCCGGGGCGGGTGCGCATGGTGTTCGTGGGAACGCTGTACCGCGACCTGCGCAACCCCGGGCGCCTGCTGCACCTGTTCCGCGCGCTGCTGAACACCGAGGCGGGTGCGGGGCTGGAGCTCCACTTCGTGGGGATGCTCAACGGCTGCGAGGCGATGCTGGCCCCGTACGCGGGGCTCATCGGGGACCGCATCTTCTGCCACGGCGCCGTTTCGCGGGAGCGCGCCCTGCGCGCCATGCACGAAGCCGACGTGCTGGTGAACCTGGGCAACCGCAGCGGCTACCAGCTCCCCAGCAAGGTGGTGGAGTACGTGGCCACCGGCCGCCCCGTGCTCAACCTGCCCGGCGCGCCCGACGACGCCTCGGTGCAGTTCTTTTCCGGCTACCCGGCGGCGCTGCAGCTGGGTCACCAGGAGCCGGACGACGCCGACGCGGTGGCGCGCGTGGCGGCGTGGCTGGCGTGCGGGCGGGGGGCCGACGCGGCGGCGGTGGAGCGGTGCCTGGCGCCGTACCGCCCGGACGCCATCGTCGACCAGTACGAGCGGCTGCTGCAATGCGCGTCCTGACGCTGGCGGACTGGTACCTTCCCGGCAGCCGCGGCGGCGGGGTGCCGCGCAGCATCGCCAACCTGGCGGAGCGGCTGGGGGGTGAGGCGGAGTTCGCCGTCGTCACCCGCGACCGCGACGTGGGGGAGCGCGAGCCGTACCGGAACGTCCGCGCCGGCGAGTGGACGGCGGTGGGCAGCGCGCGGGTGCTCTACCTGGACGGCGGGCCCTCGGCGGGGGTGCTGCGGCGGGCGGTCGGCGAGACGCGGGCGGAGGTGCTGTACCTGAACAGCGTCTTTTCCTGGGCCTTTTCCATCCGCCCGCTCCTGCTCTGGCGCGCGGGGGCGATCCCGCGGCTCCCCGTCGTCCTGGCGCCGCGCGGCGAGCTGAACGCGGGGGCCATGCGCATCCGCGGGGCAAAGAAGCGCGCCTTCCTGGCCGCCGTGCGCGCGGCGGGGCTGCACCGCGGCGTCACCTGGCAGGTGTCGACGGAGCTGGAGGCGGAGGAGGTGCGGCGGTGGTTCGGGCGCGGCGCGCGGGTGCGCATCGCCCGCGACCTTCCGCCGGCGCCGGTGGACGCGGACGCGCCCCGGGCGCCCAAGGAGGCGGGGGTGCTGCGGGCGGTGTTCCTTTCCCGCATCAGCCCCAAGAAGAACCTGCTGGGGACGCTGGAGATCCTGGCCGGGGTGTCGGGACCGGTGCGGCTGGACGTCTTTGGCCCCGTGGAAGACGCCGCGTACTGGGCGGCGTGCGAGCGGCGCGCGGCGTCGCTGCCGACGAACGTGACCGTGCGCTACCGCGGCGCGCTGGCGCACGAGGAGGTAGGCGCGGCGCTGCGGGAGCAGGACCTGTTCTTTCTCCCCACCCTGGGCGAGAACTACGGGCACGTGGTGCAGGAGGCGCTGCTGGCCGGCTGCCCCGTGCTGCTGAGCGACACCACGCCCTGGCGCGGGCTGGCGGAGCGGGGGGTGGGATGGGACCTGCCGCTGGACGACACCGCCGGCTTTCGCGCCGTCCTCGAGGCGTGCGTGCGGATGGGGGCGCGGGAGCACGCGGCGATGTCGGCGCGGGCGCGGCGGATGGGGATGGACGAGGCGCGCGCCGCGGAGGCGCTGGCCGACAACCTGGCCGTGTTTCGCGAGGCCGCGGCGTCGCGCCCGCCCGCCGCGCGGCCGGGGTCGCCCGCCGCCAGGGCCGTATGAGCGGGGGCGAATGCTGAGCGGCAACGGAGCCGGCGGGGCGGGGAAGGGAAGGGAGGGCGGGCTGCGGATCCTGGTGCTGACGCAGTACTTCTGGCCCGAGGACTTCCGCATCAACGACCTTGCGCGGGGGCTGCACGAGCGCGGGCACCGGGTGACGGTGCTCACCGGGTTTCCCAACTACCCGGACGGGCAGTTCTTCGACGGCTACGGGGCGCGGGGGCCGCGGGAGCAGGACTACCACGGCGTGCGCGTCCTGCGCGTTCCCCTGGTCTCGCGCGGGCGGGCGAAAGGGGCGCGGCTGGCGATGAACTACGCCTCGTTCGCCCTTTCCGCCAGCGTGCTGGGGGCGCTGCGGGCGCGCGGCGGCTTCGACGTGATCCTGGTCTTCGAGCCGTCGCCGATCACCGTGGGCATTCCCGCCCTGGTGCTGCGGCGGGTCACCGGGGCACCGGTGCTGTTCTGGGTGCAGGACCTGTGGCCGGAGATCCTGCAGGGGCTGGGGGTGATCCGCTCGGAGCGCGCCGTGCGCGGCATCGAGCGGCTGGCGCGCTTCATCTACCGCGGATGCGACCGCATCCTGGTGCAGTCGCGGGCCTTCGCCCCCTCCGTCCAGCGGCTGGGCGGGGGCGAGCGCATCCGCTACTTCCCCAACACGGCGGAAGACTTCTACCGCCCCGTCCCGGTGGACGAGGCCCGGGGCGTGCCCCCGCTGCCGGAGGGGTTCCGGGTGATGGTGGCGGGGAACATCGGCGCCAGCCAGGCCTTTCCCACGCTGATCGGCGCGGCGGAGCGGCTGCGGGACGAGCATCCCGACATCCACTTCCTGGTGGTGGGCGACGGGCGGATGCGGCCCTGGGTGGAGGAGCAGGTGCGCGAGCGGGGGCTGGAGAAGACGGTGCACCTGCTGGGGCGACACCCGGCGGAGCGGATGCCGCACTTCTTTGCCTACGCCGACGCGCTGCTGGCCACGCTGGGGCGGGAGCCGGTGTTCGAGTTCACCATCCCCAGCAAGGTGCAGTCGTACCTGGCGTGCGCAAAGCCCGTCATCGCCTCGCTGGACGGCGAGGGGGCGCGGGTGGTGCGCGAGGCGGGCGGCATCGCCTGCCCGGCGGAAGATCCGGACGCGCTGGCGGAGGCCGTGCTGGCGCTGCGCGAGACGGACCCCGCGGAGAGGGCGGCCATGGGCGCGCGGGCGCGGGCCTATTTTCTTGAGCACTTCGATCGTGAGATGCTGATGGAGCGTCTGGAGGGGTGGATGCGAGAGCTGGCGGAGGCGCGCCGATGAGGATCCTGGTGCTGGGCGGCGACGGGATGCTGGGGCACCGGCTCATCGAGGAGCTGCGCCCCCGCCACGACGTGCGCTGCACGCTGCGGCAGGACGCCGCCGCGTACGCGCACTACGGGCTCTTTCCGCCGGAGAGCAGCTACTTCGGCATCGACGTGCGCTCGCTGGAGCGGCTTACGGAGGTGTTCGCCGACTTTCGGCCGGACGCCGTGGTCAACTGCGTGGGGATCGTCAAGCAGCGTGCCTCGGCGCACGACGCCATCCCCTCCCTGGAGATCAACTCCCTGCTCCCGCACCGCCTGTCGGTGCTGTGCCGGGGGGGCGGCGCGCGGCTGGTGCATCTCTCCACCGACTGCGCCTTCAGCGGCAGGGCGGGGATGTACCGCGACGACGACCCATCGGACGCCACGGACCTGTACGGCAAGAGCAAGTACCTGGGCGAGGTGGGCGACCCGGGGTGCATCACCCTGCGCACCTCCATGATCGGGCTGGAGCTCGCCCGCAAGTCGGGGCTGCTGGAGTGGTTCCTGGCGCAGAGCGGACGGATCCGCGGCTTTCGCCGCGCCGTCTTCAGCGGCTTTACCACGGCTGAGCTGTCGAGGCTGATCGAGAAGCTGCTGGTGGAGCATCCGGACGCCTCCGGCGTGTACCACGCCAGCGCCGAGCCGATCGACAAGTACCACCTGCTGGTGGCGGTCCGCGACCGGCTGGGCCGGGAGATCGAGATCGTTCCCGACGACGACTTTCACTGCGACCGCAGCCTGGACTCCAGCCGCTTTCGCGCGGAGTTCGGCTACACGCCGCCCTCGTGGGACGCCATGCTGGACGAGCTGGCGGCGGAGATCAAGGCAGACAATCGATGATCCTGGAAGGAAAGAGCGTCCTGGTCACCGGGGGCACCGGGTCCATGGGCAAGAGCTTCGTGCGGCGCGTGCTCAGCGGCGAGCTGGGCACGCCGCGCAAGGTGATTGTCCTGTCGCGCGACGAGGGCAAGCAGCACGACATGCGCACGTCGTACCTGCACATGCGGGCGGCCACGGACGACGTGATCTACCACAACTTCATGAACGTGCTGGAGTTCCGCATCGGCGACGTGCGCGACTACAGCGACGTGTGCATGGCCCTGCGCGACGCCGACATCGTCGTCAACGCGGCGGCGCTCAAGCAGGTGCCCAGCTGCGAGTACTTTCCCACCCAGGCGGTGCTCACCAACTGCATGGGCGCCACCAACATCGTCCGCGCCATCGCCGAGAACGGCTACCCGGTGGAGACGGTGGTGGGGATCAGCACCGACAAGGCGTGCAAGCCCGTCAACGTGATGGGGATGACCAAGGCCATCCAGGAGCGCATCTTCGTGGGCGCCAACGTGCTCAGCCCGCGCACCCGCTTTATCGGGGTGCGCTACGGCAACGTGCTGGCCTCGCGCGGCTCCGTCATCCCCCTCTTTCACGAGCAGATCCGCAACGGGGGGCCCGTCACGCTCACCGTGCCGGAGATGACGCGCTTCCTGCTTTCCCTCAACCAGGCGGTGGACACCGTGTTCGCCGCGCTGCTGCACGCGCGCCCGGGCGAGATCTTTGTCCCCGACGCGCCGGCGGCCACGGTGGAGAACATCGCCCGCGCCCTGATCGGCGACCGGCCCATCGGCATCCGGGTGACGGGGATTCGCCCCGGGGAAAAGATGCACGAGATCATGGTTTCGGATGAAGAGGCGCCGGAGACGGTGAGCCGGGGCGGCTACTACGCCATCCGCCCCATGCTTCCCGAGCTGCGCGGGCCGGGCGAGGAGCCGGGAGGGGCGCTTTCCGCCGAGCTTTCGTCCGGCGACAACGTGCTGGACTACGCGGGGACGGTGGAGCTGCTGGCGCGGCACCACCTGCTCCTGGACGACGCGCCGGCGCTGGCCGGCATGGGCGGGGAGCTGCTGCGATGAGCGGGGGGCGGATGAAGGTGATGACCATCGTGGGGACGCGGCCGGAGATCATCAAGCTCTCCCGCGTGATCCACGAGCTGGACCGCTACACCGACCACGTGCTGGTGCACTCGGGGCAGAACTTCGACTACGAGCTCAACGAGATCTTCTTTCGCGAGCTGGAGATCCGCCGCCCCGACCACTTCCTGG
>DASQBH010000898.1:0-2176 GCA_035635315.1 Longimicrobium sp. | reverse complement strand
CTACCCGGGATGTTGGGCGCCGTCCCAAGGGGCCTGAGATGGGTGAACTGATGGAGGATTTCGATGCTTCCTCCAAACATGGCCGACGCGGCACGGGAGTGCCGCGCGGTGTGCCTTGACAGGGTCGGGGCGGCAGTCCCGGCTCAGGACGGGAGCATGGCAAGGTGTGGGAGATGATCAGGCGGCTATAACGAGAGCCGAGCCTTGATTGTCGTTGACGGCCATGCCCGGATACCATCGGGTGAACAGATTGCGCAGTGTGCCGTCGAGGATTTTGGTTCGGGTCTGTAGGAGGCAGTGGGCCCCTTTCTTCGACCACTGCATCTGCTGCTTCTTGGCGAAGCGCTGGCTGACGACCCGGTTGACGGTGGCTTCCACGAAGGCGGTCGAGATCCGCTCGCCGTTGTGCCAGCGTTCGCTGTAGTCGACGATCGCCGCGGCGTTGTTGACGATGTAGGTGGCCAATCCGGCGGTTGCTTTGATCAATCGCTTCAGCCCGGGATAGGCGGTGCTCAGGGCGGCGACATCCGCAGCCAAGGCTTGCGCTCGGGTCAGCGCCTCATCGCCGTCGCCATGCCACAGCCGCCACTGGATCCGCTCCAGCCGGTGCTGCAGCGCCAGCGCTTCGATCGGAGTGTGGTGCGCTAGGCCCCTGGCGTACTGCCCAAGCCCGGTCAGCCGCATGGCGATGTGTCGGGTAAGGAGATCGCATTGCTGCGACCTACTCCTCCCAGAACCGGACGTGCCGTAGAGTAGGGATTCGGCGCGTTGCCGCATCGCGGTACTTTTCCGGCTCCACCGGGTCACCGGGGGCAGTTGCCCACCCCCGGTTCCCACAGAACGTGGCGTGCGGTTTTCCCGCACCACGCTCTTCGACAGGTGGTTCACAGCACTTTGCTGCTATTCGTTCCAGGTTCGTTTCCACGGTCAGCTTCATCCTCTCTTTGCATAGAGGGCTGTCTCTCCCTTTGCATGGAGCCCGCGTTGCCCCAGAACGAGTCATCTGTCGCCAGCCGCTTCCCCCTGTGAACGGCTCTCCCGTTCTCCGAGTACTATCAACTGGTCTGACTTCCGCCCGGTCGTTGGACCGTCCTTGCCTTGGCGGCTTGTCGGGTCCTACAGGCTTGCGCCTGAACCGGACGGATCTCCCTTGTTCACGTCAAGTCCTTCGGTTACATGCCAGCGGTACGAACCCCGGAAGCGTCCCGACCCACTCGCCGTATCGCGGTATCGGGATGCTGCCTTCCCCGTAGAGAGATCGGGTCGGCCACTTCGATCACGTTCGATTTCGGGGCTAACCATCCGTTCACTTGCGTTCCGGCCTGCAACCTTTCTGTCTACGCTTCGCAGTGGCTGTTACCAGACACCACGCAAGACTCGATACGCAGCTGCCCGGCTCAGGCTTTGCTGCGGTCGCCATCCCAGGCGACTGAACTCAACGCGCTTGCAAGGCGCAACTCTCCCCAAACCGGACATGAGTTTTTCAATCTCATCCGGCTTTCCAATGCTCCTTGACGGCAGGATCTCTTTCGGCCCTTGCCATTGCGGCTACCTCCGCATCCATCCGTCGAGCACCTGTGGCCCTTCGCCATGTGGACGGCTTTCCCGTCCGCGGACTACTACGGCCACTCCGTCGCCCTGGGCCTCGCGGCCGGTAGACGATCCCGTGTTCGGTCGAATCGAACGTCCGAGCGTGACGTAGGTCCCTCGTTCGACCCCTTGAACGACCTCGTTGGTCGTCGCCTGACGGGGGGAAAGTTCGAACGGCGCAACTCGTACCGTCCTATCCCACCAGCATCGCCCATACATGCCGTGGCGATGGATGTGCGGTTCCATCCCTGGAGTCTGAGGTTCAAGCAATCCAGCCTTGACCATATCACGCGGGCCTTGCGGGACCACGGGTCTGGCATGTTCGCCCGCCTCCCGCTTTTCGACCATGCTCTTGTCCCTTAAGGTTTTCACCATCCGGTCAGATCGATGGCCCGGAAGCATCTCTCCCAACTTCCCCTGCCTGCGGCAGGGATTCGATCCGCCGCTTTCACGGCGCACACTCTCGCGTCATCCGGCTCCCATTGTTCGGCCGCGGCCATAGAGCAGGCTCCAGTGGGCGAACAACCTTGTCTGGCGGCGCGCAATGCGCTCCAGCCAGTGGATGGCCCGCGTCCTGTGCCTGTAC
>DASQBH010000897.1:0-2151 GCA_035635315.1 Longimicrobium sp. | reverse complement strand
AAGGCGGTGCGCAGCGGCTCGTGGCGGTGGACGATCTCCGCCAGGGCGCGCCGCATGGCATCGACATCCATCGCCCCGTGCAGGCGGAGCGCGGGGGACATGTTGTACGCGGCCGTCCCGGGCTCCAGCCGGTCGATGAACCACAGCCGCTCCTGCGCGAACGAGAGCGGCGCGGTGTCGCCTTCGAAGTGGCGGATGGGGGGGAGGGATACGCCCAGCCCGGCGCGCACCGCGTCGTCCACGCGCGCGGCAAAGGCGTCCAGGCGCGGGGCCTCGAAGAGCGCGGCGAGCGGCACCTCCGCGCCCAGCCGGTCGCGGATGCGCGAGACGACGCGCGTGCCCAGCAGCGAGTGCCCGCCCAGCGCGAAGAACCCGTCCCGCGCGCCGACGCGATCGACCCCCAGCAGCTCCGCCCAGACGTCCGCGACGATCTCCTCCGTGGGCGTGCGCGGCGCGACGTACGCGTCCGCATCCCCCGAAAGGTCCGGCTCCGGCAGGGCGCGGCGGTCCACCTTGCCGTTCGCCGTCATCGGGATGGCGTCCAGCGCGACGAAGGCGGAGGGGACCATGTACTCCGGCATCCGCGCCGCGCACAGGCGCCGCAGCGCATCGACATCCACCTTTGCGCCAATGGCGGGGACCACGTAGGCGACCAGCCGCGCCGCGCCCGTGGCGTCCGGACGCGCGACGACGGCGGCATCGGCCACGTCCACGGACGCGCGCAGCGCCGCCTCGATCTCCCCCGGCTCCACGCGGAAGCCGCGTACCTTGAGCTGCTGGTCCACGCGGCCCAGGAACTCGAGTGCGAAAGTGCGAGAGTGCGAGAGTGCGAGAGTAGAAACGCCCGACGCCTCGCCTTCTTCATCGTCGTTCCACTTTCGCACTTTCGCACTTTCGCACTCTCGCACTTCCTTCCAGCGTACCCGGTCGCCGGTGCGATACAGGCGCGCGCCCGGCTCCGTGGCGAACGGGTCGGGGACGAACGCGGCGGCGGTGAGCGCGGGGCGGCCCAGGTAGCCGTCCGCCAGCGCGGCGCCGCCCAGGCACAGCTCGCCCGGCACGCCCGCGGGCACCGGCTCGCCGCGCGCGTCCAGCACGCGCGCCACGCGCCCGGGGAACGGCGTGCCGATGGGGAGGCGCGCCACGGACGCGGCCACGGCGCCGTCCACCCGCCAGGCGGTCGCGGTGATGACGGCCTCCGTGGGCCCGTAGCCGTTCAGCAGCACTGCATCGCCCGGGAGCGCGGCCCAGGCCGCGGCGGCGTCGGGGCGCATGGCCTCGCCACCGGTGCCGACCAGGCGCGCGGCGCGCTTGACGGCCTCCGCGGAGGGCGCGTCGTCCACCAGCTGGTGCCAGTAGGCGGTGGGAACGTCGACAAAGGTGATCCCCATCCGCTCCACGGCTTCCGCCAGCTCCGCGGGGCTCCAGACGGCAGGGTCGCGCAGGGCGACGGAGGCGCCGGCACAGAGCGGCGCCAGCACCTCTTCCAGCCAGGGGTCGAAGGTGAGCGCGGCAAAGGCGATCACCCGGTCGTCCGCGGTGAACCCGTACGTTTCCACGCACGAGGCCAGGTGCACCGCGAGGGCGGCGTGCGACACGCCGACGCCCTTGGGGCGGCCGGTGGAGCCGGAGGTGTAGAGGACGTACGCGAGGGAAGAGGGAATAGGGAATAGGGAATAGGGAATAGCGGGCCCCGTGTCCGCCGGCACCGCGCCGCCCATCTCCGCGATCAGGGGGATGATGGGGAGCGTGGTCGCGGGGAGGCGGTTGGCCAGGTGCGGCTGGGCGAGGACGGCGGCGGCGCCGGCATCGTCCAGCGTGAAGGCCAGGCGCTCGGCGGGGCTGCCCGGGTCCAGCGGGAGGAAGGCGCCGCCGGCCATCATCACCCCCAGCAGCGCGGCGATGGCCTCCGGCGAATGCTCCGCCAGCACGGCGACGCGCTCGCCGCCGCGCACACCCGCGGCACGCAGCCGCCGCGCGACGGCGGCGGCGCGCGCATCCAGCTCCGCGTAGGAGAGCAAGCCGTCGCGCCACACCAGCGCGGTGGCATGCGGCGCGCGCTCCACCTGCGCGCGGAAGAGCGCGGGGATGGTGGTGTCGGGCGCGGCGAGGGCGGGCGCGGAGAGACGCTCCAGCACCTGCCGGCGCTCC
>DASQBH010000896.1:0-3558 GCA_035635315.1 Longimicrobium sp. | reverse complement strand
GACGGACGGCTTCGTGCGTCGGGGAGAGCATCCGGTGATCCGCATCCTCCTCGAAAAAACGCGGATGTGCCCCCTGCCGCGCTTCCATCCCTCTCCCGTTCCCGACACCCCGCGTCGGCTCGTGCCTCGTCGCCCGACATGTCGTGCCGTCCGCTCCCATGAAAAGCATCGCACGCGAGATCCGGGGAAACGGCACGAGAAAACTCCGCTAACTCTGCTAACTCTGCGTGAGGCCATTCTTTTTTGCCATCCCGTATCAGGGATATCTCGACTTGCGGAACAGCCGCAGGTACAGCAGCCACGGCGCGATCTGCATCGCGGTGCTGAACAGCGCGACCCCCGCCAGCAGCCAGGCCGGCGTGCGCTCGGGGTCCGCGAGGTCCGCGGAGGTGCGCCAGAGCAGCACCATGGCCCCGCACAGCACCGCGATCATCGCGCCGCACAGGTTGCGGATGCGCGCGCTGGCGCCGCGGTGCCCCCACAGGCTCAGCAGGGCGAACACCAGCAGCGCGGCGTTGCCCAGCACGTGGATTGCATTGATCAGCGCGTTGGCGTCGCGCATCTCCGGCCGGCTGGCCGGGTCGCGCAGCACCGCCCAGACGATCGTCAGCACCCCCAGCACCAGCGCCGTGGCAATGCCGGCCGTTGGCCTCTCCCCCACGTTAGCGGGGGATGAGGATGTGCCCATCGGCCGGCCGCAGTGGATGCAGGCCGGAGCCCCGGTAGAGACCTCGCGGGCGCAGTCGGGGCAGGCGACAAGCGGCATCAGAGGGCGAAAGCGCGGGGTCCGCGGGTGGCGCGAAGGATGGACCGAAAGCGGGCGGCACGGAATATACGTGTGGCGGTGCAGCCCGGCGCAACGTACCCTTCCGTCGCGCGCGGCCCCGCGGCCGGCTTCAGCAGGCACCCGGCACGGGTACGCTGTTACCGGCGCGGACGCCGCGTGGCACGCGCGGAGCAACGGCGACGCGCCTTGACTTTGATTCACACGACCTCGAGAGGTAGCCCGTGCCCAGTCGCACAAAGCAGCCCGTACACCGCCAGCACCCGATCCTGCTGTTCTCGCGCAACTTCATCAAGCATCCCAAGATGCTGGGGTCCGTCATCCCCAGCTCGCGCTTTCTGATCGAGCAGGTGCTCAAGCCGGTGGACTGGGAGCGCGCGCGGGTATTCGTGGAGTACGGGCCCGGCGTGGGCACCATCACTCGCCACGTGCTCAAGCGGATGCACCCGGACGCGCGGGTGGTGGTGCTGGAGACCAACAAGGACTTCGTGGAGTACCTGCGCGCCGCCGTCCCCGACCCGCGGCTGGACGTGGTGCACGGCTCCGCGGCTGGACGTGGTGCACGGCTCCGCGGCGGACGTGTCGCGGGTGCTGGCCGAGCGCGGGCTGGGGCAGGCGGACTACGCCATCTCCGGCATTCCGTTCAGCACCATGCCGGCCGAGGTGCGCGAGTCCATCGTGCAGAGCACCCGCGACGCCCTGCGCCCCGGCGGCGCCTTCCTCGTCTACCAGTTCAGCAGCAAGGTACGCGCGGACCTGGAGCGCGTGTTCGACAGCATGCAGGCGAGCTTCGAGCCGCTGAACGTTCCGCCCGCGCACGTCTTCGTCTCGCGGGTGGCCAAAGGCAACGGGGCGGGGCACCCGGCGTGACCTGACCGAGACGCAGGATCACTGGCGGAATGGCGGAGAACGACATACGTTCTCCGCCATTCTGCGTTTTAGCTGGTCTCCACCCCGTGGCGCGCGGCATCCCCTGCCCACGCCTCCCTCTCACCGCTTTTCCCCTGACCTGAGGTGTTCCGGATGAGCCGTCTTCGCTCCTGTCGCGCCGCCTGTGTGCTCGGCGCGTTGCTGACCCTGACCGTTGCCGCCTGCGACGCCCAGCCGGGCGCACGTGGCGGGATCACCGCTCCGGAACGCGCCTCGCTGGCCGTGGTGCCGGCGAAGGGGACGGCCGCCACGCTGGACGTGGCCGGCTGGAACATCGAGTGGTTCGGCAGCACGGGGAACGGCCCGACGAACGAACCGCTGCAGCTGTCGAACGCAAAGGACGTGATCCTGGGCACCGACTTCGACATCTGGGGCGTGGCCGAGATCACCGACCAGGCGGCGTGGAACAACCTGGAGAGCCAGCTCACCGGCTACACCGGCTTCCTTGCGAGTGAGTCGGTGGTCACCAGCGGGTCCACGTACTACGGGGCCACCGAGCAGAAGGTGGGCGTGCTGTACAAGAGCTCCGTCGCCACGCTGGTAAGCGCCAAGATCATCCTCACCGCGTACGATACCGACTTCGCGGGGCGGCCGCCGCTGGAGGCCAAGCTGAACGTGACGCTGAACGGGACCACGGAGCAGGTCGTCATCATCGTCCTGCACGCCAAGGCCTTTGACGACGTGCCCAGCTGGCAGCGGCGGCTGAACGCGTCCAACGCCCTCAAGTCGTACCTCGACACCACCTATCCCACGCAGAAGGTGATCGTGGTGGGCGACTGGAACGACGACGTGGACACCAGCATCACCGCGGGCCAGGCGTCGCCGTACCAGAACTTCGTGAGCGACGCGGCCGACTACGCGTTCCCCACCCAGGCGCTGTCGCTGGCGGGCGTGTCGTCCACGACCAGCTACTCCGACATGATCGACCACCACCTGAACACCAACGAGCTGTTCGCCACGCTCGTTCCGTCCAGCACGGAGGTGTACCGGGTGGATTCGTTCATCCCCAGCTACGACGCATCCACCAGCGACCACTTTCCCGTGCTGAGCCGCTACACCTTCGGCAGCGGCGGCGGGCCGACCCCCACGGTGCAGGTGACGGCGCCCAACGGCGGCGAATCGTGGACGGGCGGGAGCGCGCGGACCATCACCTGGACCTCGTCGGGCGTGACGAACGTCAAGCTGGAGTACACGCTGAACGGGTCCACGTGGAGCGTGATCACGGCCAGCACGGCCGCGTCGGCCGGCAGCTATGCGTGGACGGTGCCCAACACGGCCAGCACCGCCGCGAAGGTGCGGGTGACGGATGCCGCCAACGCCGCGGTGACGGACGCGAGCGACGCGGCGTTCACCATCACCACGAGCACGCCCGTCACGCCGGCCCAGGTGATCCTCAACGAGATCATGGCCAACGAGGCCGGGAGCAACACGGCGCTGGAGTTCGTGGAGATCGTGAACGTGGGCGGAACGGCGATCAGCATCGGCGGATGGACGCTGAGCGACGGTGCGGGCGTCAAGCACACGTTCGCGGCCGGCACCACGCTGAACCCCGGCAAGGCGATCGTGGTCTACGGCGGCTCGTCCGGCATCCCCGCCGGGCTGACCAACGCGGTGGCCGCGTCGACGGGGACGCTGGCGCTGGGCAACAGCGGCGACTCGGTGATCCTGAAGAACGGGACCACGACGGTCACCAGCTACGCCTACCCCTCCTCGCTCAGCGGCACCGACGGCGTGTCGATGAACCGCAACCCGGACGTCTCGGCGACGGGTAGCTGGGTGCTGCACACCGCCGTCAGCTCGCTGACCTCGTCCGGCGGCAAGCGCGCCAACGGCACCGCGTTCTG
>DASQBH010000895.1:0-12130 GCA_035635315.1 Longimicrobium sp. | reverse complement strand
GGATGGACTCCCACTGGTCCTGCCGCGGGAACACGTACACCCACCCGTTGCCGCCCGCCACCGCGTCCAGCGCGTCGGTGGGGACGGAGTAGGTGCGCACCACCCGCATTTCCACCAGGTCCACGTACGACACGGCGCCGTTGTGGCACACCGCCGCGTACCTGCCCTGCGGCTCCACCGAGACGCAGGCGGGGGCCGCCGGCAGCGCCACCGAGCGCTGGGTGGCGAACTCGGGGTCGATCACCCGCAGCGAGTTGGAGGGCGTGCCCGTGACCATCACCACGTCGCCACTGGCGGGGCTGTACTCCGCGTCCGCCACGCCGTGGGACAGCATGGTGAAGCCGGAGAGCGGCGCGGCGGAGCTGACCTCCACCGCCAGCGGCAGGTCGCCGGCCGTGGAGTTGGACTTGATGGTGAGCGCGCCGCTCGCGTTGGTGACGGCCCCGCGGTTGATTGTCACCCGCACCTGCGTGCTCCCTCCGACGGGGACCGTGCCCGAGTTGGGAAGGGCCGTCATCCACGCGGCCGACGGCTCCGTCGTCCACTGCAGCGGCCCCTTGCCCAGGTTGCGCAGCACGAAGGTCCGCTCGCTGACCCCGGACGGGTACCGCAGCAGCGCCGCGCTCGCCTCCGCCCGCGCCGTCGCGGGCTCATCCACCGACACGGGCACGGACACCGACGCCCCGGTCACGGAGTTGGACTGCAGCGTGAACGCCCCCGTGGTGGTGCCGCCGGGAAGCGGCTCGCGCACCACTTTGGCGGTGAGCTGCACGTTCTGCCCCGACGACAGCACGCCGCTGGTCGGCGCCACCGTGAGCCACGACGGAAGCCCGCTGGTGTTCCACTGCAGCACCCCCTTGCCGCTGTTGCTCAGCGTCACCTTTACCGAGTCTACCCCCGCGGGGAACTGCAGCGAGGGCGACGACAGCGTGGCGGTGGGGCTGGGCGATACGTTGGCCAGGATCCCGATGCGCGCGGACCCGCCGGGGGAGACGATGTCGATGAAGTCGTTGAAGACGCCCGGCTCGCGCTGCGAGAAGTCCGCCGTGACCGTGACCTCCACCGGCTGCCGGTCCACCCGGCCGCTGGAGGGGGTGATGGTCACCCACGCCGGCTTGGTCGTGATCTGCCAGTCCAGCCGTCCCTCGGGGGTGGTGGTCACGTAGAACTTGGCGGTGGGGTTCGCGCTGGTGAGGGAGATGTCTCCCGGCGATACCGCCAGCGCCACGGGGTCCGTGTCCGTCCCCCCGTTCCCGTCGCCCAGCCAGAGGCACGAGCTCAGAAGCAGCGAAACGCCCAGGGCGGCGGCAAGCCGCCCTCGAAGGATGAATTGCATGGCTGATGAGGATGGAAGGAAAAGCGATGCGGTCCGGAGGGACGCAGGATGCGGCGCCGACCAAACTGCGCGGTACTGCCGGATCGCGCAATGACGTAGTGCGGGAGCCTCCCGCCGCGGCACGCACGGCGCCGATCGGGTCGGGAAACAGAAGTATACATGGTCCGGGGCGCTCCCGGCAGGGGTTCCGTGCCCCGGGTTGTGCCCGCCCGCACCCCCGCGCAGTTTGCGGGGCACCTCGCCGCTTTGGTTGCGGCGGATCCATCCGCTCGGGCGCGAGCGTGGCCACGTCTCGAAAGGAATCGCATGCGGCAGGTCTGGATCACCGGACGGGGCGGGCCGGAGGTGCTGCAGGTTCGCGAGGCGGCCGATCCGGTGCCCGGGGAGGGGGAGGTGCGCATCCGCGTGGCGGCTTCCGGGATCAACTTCGCCGACGTGCTCGCGCGGATGGGGCTGTATCCCGACGCGCCGCCGCTGCCGACGGTGGTGGGCTACGAGGTGGCGGGGACGGTGGATGCGGTCGGCGCGGGGGTGCAGGCCTTTCGCGAGGGCGACCGCGTGGGCGCGCTGACGCGCTTCGGCGGGTACACGGACGTGCTGTGCGTCCCCGCCGGGCAGGCGTTCCCCATCGCCCCCGGGTTGTCTTTCGAGAAGGCGGCGGCCATCCCGGTGAACTACCTGACCGCGTGGCTCATGCTGGTGCACCTGGGGTGCGTCCGTGAGGGCGACCGGGTGCTGGTGCACGCCGTCGCGGGGGGCGTCGGCCAGGCGGCGGTGCAGATCTGCCGGTGGAAGGGCGCCGAGGTGGTGGGGACGGCCAGCGCGTCCAAGCACGCCCGCCTGCGAGAGCTGGGCGTGGCGCACTGCATCGACTACCGCACGCAGGACTTCGAGGCCGAGGTGCGGCGCCTGTACGGCAAGGGGGGCGTGGACGTGGCGCTCGATGCCGTGGGCGGCGAATCCTTCAAGAAGAGCTACCGCTGCCTGGGCCCGCTGGGGCGGCTGTACGTCTTTGGCGTCAGCAGCTTTGCGCCGGGGCGGCGCCGCAGCGTGGTGGCGGCGCTGCGGGGGCTGGCCTCCATGCCGCGCTTTTCCCCCATCGCCATGATGAACGGCAACCGCGGCGTGCACGGGGTGAACCTGGGCCACCTGTGGCACCGCGTGGAGCTGCTGCGCCAGATGCTGGGCGACATCGTGGCGCTGGTGGACGACGGCACCTTCGATCCCGTCGTGGACCAGGTCTTTCCCTTCGACCGCGCGGCGGACGCCCACGCGCGGCTGCAGGACCGCCAGAACTTCGGCAAGGTGCTGCTGGCGCCGTGAGGATGTGCCAGGCCTGAACCACCGGGCACCGAAGCATGTCGTCCTGAGAGGGTGCTGCTAAACCTCTCGGCCCACGCATCCAGCAATGTCATCCGGAGGGAGCGCTCGCGCGTAGCGATAAGCATCACAATTGCTTGCGCGCCACCGAAGGACCTTCTCTCCGCCCACGAGGGGCAAGGGCCCGCGCAGAAACCTGGCCCCACGGCTCCGCCGGCAAGGTCCTTCGGTCGGCGTCGACCTCTATCATGACCGCAGGTTGCGTGGTGACGCCTCCCTCAGGATGACATTCCGAGGCTGCGACAATTCGAGAGGCGGAGCGACGCCGGACACGAACCACCTGGACACGGAGGCATCAGCGGATGGGCGAGGCAGCAAGGCGCAGGCGGCTGGGGTTCGACGGGCGCAGGATGGGCGATGCGGTGCTCGCCGCCCTCAACCAGGACGCCGGCGGCGACGTGTGGGGACTGGTGAAGGGAGCCGCGCCTCCCACCGAGTTCATGGTGCTGGGAGCGGAGGACCCGGAGGTGCGCGCCGCCTTCATCACCAATGCCGAAGCCGCGGAAACGCCGCACCGGGTGGTGGGGCAGGTGCTCATCCGCCGCGGTGAGCCGTGGCTGGAGGCGATCATCTTCGATCCCTGCGAGACGTACCGGGCGGAGCTGTACGCGGAGTTGGGAGTCAGGGCCGTGCGCATCGCCCACGAGCTGATGGACGGGGAAAGGGTCGACGAGGTCTGGCACGACATCGTGTCGTCCACCTTTCCAGGGGACGCGGAGATGCTCAGAACGGCGAAGTCTCGCGTTCCCGCGCCGGAGTGACCGCCATGATGGACGACGAGGAGGTGCTGCGGTACGCCTACGCCGCGTTCAACGCCCGCAACGTGGACGCGGCGCTGGCGACCATGCACCCGGACGTGGACTGGCCCAACGGCATGGAGGGCGGCCGCGTGCACGGGCACCAGGGGGTGCGTGAGTACTGGACGCGGCAGTGGACCCTCATCGACCCGAAGGTGGAGCCGCTGGCGTTCACCCGGATGGACGACGGGCGGATGGCGGTGGAGGTGCGGCAGGTGGTGCACGACGGAGAGGGAACGCTGCTGCTGGACCAGCGGGTGCGGCACGTCTACCGCATCGAGAACGGCCTGGTGTGGGAGATGGAGATCCGCGAGGTGCCCGGGGAATCCTGAGCGGCCGGCAGGATCGAACGAGGAAGAGCCGGCCCGCCCAATCGGTGGCGGACCGGCTCTTTCCTCCCCGGGTCCGGCGGCTTGTTCAGCGCGTGCCGAGCCCCAGGGCGGAGATCATCTCTTCCATCAATCCCTGTTCCACGTCGTACATCCGCGCCATGTACCCCACCGTCACGCCGTCGTCGCGCAGGTCGCGCAGGCGGTCGCAAGCCAGGCGGCGCAGCAGCCGGGCGCGCGCGTCGTCGGCGTCGATGGCGAGCGGGCGGATGGGGGTTACCGACGCGGTCTGGCGCTCCGGGGCCATGGGGAGCACCGGTTCTGCTCCGGTCTTCATGAATCCTCCGCCCCGTGGGCTCTGCTGTGTGTGGCGGGTGTCGCTAATATTTTAGCCGGGTTCCCGGGAGCCGCATCTAGCGTGCCCGCCAGGGTTCACCGCCGCCGGGCTCCTTTACCGAACTGGGGGCATCGCATAGATTTGCGCCTCCCTAAGCTCCCGTTCCACTTTTGGCGGTGACATGAGCCAGACCTGTCCGTCCTGCGCGGCCGAGGCCAGCGGACGTTTTTGCCCCCAGTGCGGGGTTGCCCTCGACGCGCAGTGCCGCGAGTGCCAGAACCCGCTGCCGGCGGGCGCCCGCTTCTGCAACCAGTGCGGCGTGGCGGTTGGCGCGCAGGCGGCGGCGCCCGCGCGCGCAAAGCAGCCCGCGCTGCCGTGGGCCATCGCGGGTGTCGCCGTGGCGGTGCTCGCCGCCATGACCATCCTTCCGCGCATCGCCGGCGACGACGCGCCGCCCGCGCCGCTCGCGCAGCAGGCCCCCGCTACCGCCGCGGGCACGGGCGATCCGTCCCAGGTGGACCTGGCCAGCATGACGCCGCGGGAGCGGGCGGACCGGCTGTTCAACCGGGTGATGCAGGGCATCTCCAGCGGCGACACCGCGCAGGTGGGCTTCTTTGCGGGGATGGCCATCCAGGCGTACGGCATGGTGCCGGAGCGCGACGCCGACCTTCACTACCACCTGGGCGAGCTGTACCGCCTGACGGGCGACGCCCCCTCCGCGCGCGCCCAGGCCGACACCATCCTGGCCGCCGACCCGCAGCACCTGTTCGGCCTGTACGGCGCGGCGCGGGCGGAGGAGCTTCGCGGCGACGCCGGCGCGGCAAAGGGGATGTACCAGCGCTTCCTGGATGCCTACGCCGCGCAGGTCGCCCGCAACCTGCCCGAGTACCAGGAGCACTCGCAGGGCATGCCCTCCATGCGCGCCGCCGCCCAGCAGGCCGTCGGCAGCTGAGCCGCTGCCGATCTCCCGGAAGGGATCTCACGCGGAGACGCGGAGGCAAAAAGATGAGGACGCGGATGAGTTTTCCGCGTCCTCTCTTCATTTTCCATCACCCCATCACCCCATCACCCCATCACCCCCCTTCACCCCATCAGGACCAGAAAGAGCACGAGCGCGCCCGTGCTCAGCAGGCTGCGGACGGCGTGGAGCCGGTTCCAGCGGCCCAGGAGCACGCCGGCGCGTTCGGGGTTCCCGGCCGTGACGGGATCCAGCAGCTCGCGGTTGGTGGGAAAGATCACGATGAGCGTGATGGGGATCACCGCACCCAGCAGGACGCCGCCCGTGAGCCACCCCGCGCCGCCGCCGGTGAGCCCCGCGGCCACCGCCGCAATCGCGCCGACCAGCGCCAGCGGTGCCTGCATCAGGGTGGCGCGGTGGTAGCTGGGCGCCCACTCCGCCAGCGCCGCGCCGCTGCCCAGCGACATCCGGGCGGGATGCTCCACCAGGTTGATGTAGACGGCCGCGCCGGCAAAGAGCGCGGCGCACAGGGTGGCGATCAGCTCCAGGATCATGATTCACCTCCGGGTGAGTGGTTTCGCGAATCGTCCTCCAGGTTCCGGATCACTCGGCCGGCGAGCGCCAGGAACAGCTGCCTCTCCTCCGTATCCAGCCCCTCCAGCGCCGCGGCGTTCGTCTGCCGCGCGCTGGCGGTGAGCACCTCCTCCAGCGCCCGCCCGCGTGGCGTCAGGTAGACGTGCGCCTGCCTGCGATCCGCCTTGTCCGGCACGCGCGTGATGAGCCCGTCGCGCTCCATCCGCTTGAGCGTGTTCGCCATCGTCGGCTGCTCCACGGCCAGCCGCTCCGCCAGCTGGGACTGCGTGGCCCCCTCCTGCTCCCACAGCATCAGCAGCACGGGGAACTGCCCCCGCGTCACGCCGTGCGGCCCGATGCGCCGGTACAGCGCCTGGGCAAAGAGCCGCGCCAGGTAGTTGATCTGATGGCCGGCTGACTGGTGCCGATCGAACTTCATCGTGCGTGGCCCCGGTGTGGGTTGCATAGCCGGCTATCCTTCGCACCAGTATTATACATAGCAGGCTATGGATTGTCACGGGTCATCTGACCCATCGGTCGGAGGGCGTTGCCAAACCTCGTTACCTTTGAACAAGGCCAGTCATCCTGAGGGAGCGCCACAGCTGACCTGAGTCCATGCAACCGCTTGGGCGCGACCGAAGGACCTTCTCTCGGCGGCCGCGAGGCTGGATTCATGGGGCGTCGATCCAGGCCCACGGTTCTGCCGGCAAGGTCCTTCGGTCGCCGCCATGGATCCTGCAAAGGCAAGGACCTGCGCGGCGGCTCCCTCAGGATGACTGGTTCGCGTGGGAGGTTTGGCAGCACCCTCTCAGATCCATCGACGGGTGGCGCTACCCGATCAGCCGGATTGCCAGGCCGGCGGCCACGGCGGCGGCAAGGGTGGGGAGCATTCCCCACTTCAGGCGGAACAGGGCGAACGCGGCGCCCAGTGCGATGAGCAGCGACGCCACGTCCAGAGTCCTCCAGTCGGGGACCAGAAAGTGGAACGGGCCGGCGTCCACCTCGCCCACGCGGGCAAAGAGAACGTGCAGCGAGAACCAGACGGCCAGGTTCAGGATGACGCCCACCACCGCCGCCGTGATCCCCGCCAGCGCGGCCGAGAGCCCGCGGTTGCCGCGCAGACGCTCCACGTACGGCGCGCCCGCGAAGATGAAGAGGAACGACGGCGCGAACGTGACCCACGCGGTGAGGGTGGCGCCCAGCAGGCCGGCCAGCAGCGGCGGCAGGGGACCCGGATCTCGCCAGGCGCCCAGGAACGCGACGAACTGCACCACCAGGATCAGCGGCCCGGGCGTGGTCTCCGCCAGCCCCAGCCCGTCCAGCATCTCGCCGGGCGCCAGCCAGCCGTAGTTCTCCACCGCCTGCTGCGCCACGTACGCCAGCAGCGCGTACGCCCCGCCGAACGTCACCGTCGCCGCGTGGCCAAAGAACAGCCCCTCCGTCACCCAGACGCTCCGCGTGCCGAAGAGCATGGCCAGCAGCGCGACGGGCGCCCACCAGAGCACGAAGCAGATGGCGACCACGCGCGCCGTCCGCCGCCAGTCGGGCGGTTCGCTCAGTGCTGAGTGGTTCGGTGCATCCGGCGCGGATCCGCTCCCGCGGCTCATCATCCATCCAGCCAGCCCCGCGCCCAGCACGACGATGGGAAAGGGGATGTCGAGCAGCGACAACGAGATGAACGCCGCTGCAGCGATTGTCACGGCCCCCCTCTCGCGCAGCGCCCGCCTGCCGATGCGGATGAGCGCCTCCACCACTACGGCGATGATCGCCGCCTTCAGCCCGAAGAACAGCGCGGTGACGAACGCCGTCTCCTGGTACGCGGCGTAGAGTGCGCTCAGTACTGAGAGAATAAAGAAGCCGGGGAGGATGAAGAGGATGCCGGCCGCCAGTCCGCCGCGCACGCCGTGCATCATCCACCCCACGTACGTGGCCAGCTGCTGCGCCTCCGGGCCGGGGAGCAGCATGCAGAAGTTGAGGGCGTGCAGAAAGCGCGGCTCGTCCACCCACTGCTTTTCCTCCACCACGATGCGGTGCAGCACGGCGATCTGCCCCGCGGGTCCGCCAAAGCCCAGCACGCCCACCCGCGCCCACGTGCGCACGGCCTGTCGCAGGGTGACGGGAGGTGGGGCGGCGGGTGGGGGAGGGGCGGGGGAGGGATGCATGGCGCGGAGGATAGCCGTCGTGCTCATCCTCCACAACGAGCGGCTGAAACTCTTCTGCGCCCCGCCGCGTAGAGAGCCACGTCGGAGAAGTAAACCCAAACTGAAAGGATCGAGCGATGCTCGCCCCCAAATACAAGAAGGTCGTGCACACGGTGATGGCGGCGTTGATGCTGGTTCCCGCGGAGGTCCCCGGCCTGTCCGGGTGGCGCAACGCGGCCCGCTGACCCCACCACCCCACACACGCGACGAGGCGCGAGGCCACTGGCCCCGCGCCTCGCGCTTTTGTATCCACAGAAACCCCGCACCTCGGACTTTCGATAACCACCCGCGGTGACTTCCTGAGGGAGCGCCCACCCGGAACCCGCATCAACACGACAGTCTGCGCGCGACCGAAGGACCTCCTCTCGGCTCACTCGTAACCGTTCTTCAGCCGCCACACCATCGGCTCCCGTCTTCGCCTAACCCCGAAAGCCTGTCATTTCGAAGGAGGCGCCGCGCTGAACCGTCCTGCACTCCAGACGTTGGCGCCGACTGAGAAATCTACTCGCGGATGCTCGTGGCTTGCCGAACCGCCTGATACTCGCGGCGTCCGCCCTGGCTCTGTCGGGCCGCGGAGTGGCCGCGGGATCGGCGCGGGCTGCCGCATCCACCCTCCAGGTGACCGACGGTAGATTCCTCGGCCCTGCAACCGTTCGCGTGTACCGGGAGACCGGCGTGGCCGGGCCTCGGAATGACAGACGTCGGGCGCGAGTTCTATCCACCCACCCCCCGCGGGCTTCTACTGCTCGCGGGGGCTGGCGCCGTGCGACCTGGGATGCCCGTCGTAGTGCAGGCGAGGTCCTTCGGTCGCGCGCGGGGTTTCCAGTGCGGGACGGTCCCGCGCGGCGCTCCCTCAGGAAGTCAGCGGCGGGGTTTTGTCGTTGGCCTCCGCGAAGGCGGCGGTGAAGACGTCGCGGGCGGACTGCAGGATGCGGTCGCTGAGCGCGGGGTCGTCTACGGCGCGGGAAAGCATGACGGCGCCGGCCAGGCCGGACATCAGCGCCAGCGCGCGATCGGTGCGGTCGGTGCCGTCCGCCTCGGGGAGCGCGCGGGCCAGCGTGGCGATGCTCTCGTTGAAGCTCTCGGTAAACGCGGCGCGCACCTCGGCCGCGTCGTGGCGCCCCAGCTCCGCGGCCAGGGCGGGGAGGATGCAGCCGGTGCCCGGATCGTCGCGGTGGGTGCGGCTGGCGTAGGCGCGGATGAACGCCGCCAGCCGCTCCTCGCGCGGCGCCTGGCGCGCCGTCTCGATGAGCCGCGCGGACGACTCCCGCAGCGCGGTGCAGCACGCCTCGGCAACCAGCTGGTCCTTGTTGCGAAAGTGCGCGTAGAACCCGCCGTGCGTGAGCCCCGCGCGCCCCATCAGCTCCGGCACGCTCACCCCCGCCACGCCCTCCTCGCGAAAGGCGCGCGCCGCCGCGCTCACGATCTGCTCGCGCGTCCGTTCCTTGTGCCCCTGCGGATACCGCACCATCACCCCTTCTCCGGGCGAAAGACCATGCACGTCGTGGTGGCGTGCGCGTACAGCCGTCCATCCGCGTCCGTCACCCGCGCCTCGGCCGTGCCCACGCGGCCGCCCACGTGGATGAGGCGCCCCTCGCAGAACACGCGCCCCGTGTCGCGGGTGAGCGGGCGGACGAAGTTGATCTTGAACTCCAGCGTGGTGTAGCCGGCGCCCGGCGGCAGGGTGGAGTGGATGGCGCACCCCATCACCGAATCGGCCATCGTGGCCGCCAGCCCGCCGTGCACCACGCCGATGGGGTTGTAGTGGTACTCGTCGGGATCCACGTAGAACACCACGCGCCCCTCCTCCACCTCGCCCATGCTGAACCCCAGCGTCGCCATCATCGGCGGGGGCGGCAGCTCGCCGCGCGCCATCGCGCGCAGGTAGTCCAGCCCGGCCATCCGGGCGCCGGCCTGGGCGCTGGGGATGGGATCCTGCCACGTGATGGTCCTCGTGCGGACCGCCGCCTCGTCGCTCACCGCCATCCGTATCCTCCCGTTCAGATCCGCTCGATGACCGTCGCCACGCCCTGCCCGCCCGCGATGCAGAGGGTGATGAGCGCGGTGGCCAGGCCGCGGCGCTCCAGCTCGTCCAGCGCGGTGCCCAGCAGGATCGCGCCGGTCGCGCCGAGCGGGTGGCCCAGCGCGATGGCGCCGCCGTTCACGTTCACCCGCTCGGGGTCGATCCCCAGCCGGCGGATGGTCTGCAGCGGCACGGCGGCAAAGGCTTCGTTGATCTCCCACAGGTCGATGTCGCCCGGCTGCATCCCCGCCTTGCGCAGCGCCTTGCGGGCCGTCTCCGCGGGCGCGGTGAGCATGATCACCGGGTCTTCGGCAAAGGTCGCCATGGAGCGGATGCGCGCACGCGGCCGCAGGCCATGCTCCCGTGCATACGCCTCCGACGCAAGAAGCACGGCGGCGGCGCCGTCCACGATGCCGCTGGAGTTGCCGGCGGTGTGCAGGTGCCGGATGCCGCCCTCCTGCGGGAACCGCGCGAGCGCGATCTGGTCCAGCGTCTCGCCGTTGGGGCCGGCGGGGGTGGCGCCGGCGGCCTCGAAGGCGGCGGGAAGGCCGGCCAGCGCCTCGATCGTCGTCTCCGGACGCAGGTACTCGTCCCGTTCCAGCGCGACGGCGCCGGTCTCCGGGTCCCGCACGGGGAAGAGGGCGCGGCTGAAGCGGCACTCGCGCTGGGCCTCGGCCGCGCGCTGCTGCGAGCGGAGCGCAAAGGCGTCCAGCTCCTCGCGGGTGAAGCCCTCCATGGTGGCGATGAGGTCGGCGCTGATCCCCTGCGGCACCTGCGGATGCTTGCGGCGCAGGTGCAGGTTCTTGCCGTCGCCCTCGCCGCCGTCGCTGTTCATGGGCACGCGCGACATGCTCTCCACGCCGCCGCCCACGACGACGTCCTGCGCGCCGCTCATCACGCCCATGGCCGCGAAGTTGACGGCCTGCAGCCCCGATCCGCAGTAGCGGTTGAGCGACACGCCGCCCACGTGCAGCGGCCAGTCGGCGGCCAGCACGGCGTTGCGGGCGATGTTGGAGCCCTGCTCGCCCACCTGCGACACGGCGCCCACCACCACGTCGTCCACGTCGGCGGGATCGATCTCCGTGCGCCGCGCCAGCTCCTGGAGCGTCTGCGCCAGCAGCTCCTGGGGATGGATCTCCGTGAGCGCGCCCTTGCCCTTCTTGCCCCGCCCGCGCGGCGTGCGCACCGCGTCGATGATGTATGCGTCGGCCATTGTCTCGTCTCCCGGGTTGGCATCCATGATTGGATGACGACTATAATATTACATGCATCATATGTATACGCAAGGCGGGCTCTTACTGCAGCTTCACGCGGAGACGCGGAGAAAAACAGAGAGGCCGCAGAGGAAAAATCTCCCTCTGCGGCCTTAGCCTTGGTGCCGCGGGCTGCTACGCGTCGGGATCCAGCGGGTCTTCGCGGCGGTTGCGGCGGGTGGTGACGATGTAGTCGATCGTCTTCCACACCACGACCAGGCACATGGCCGCCGCGGCCAGCGCGTACGCGCCCTCGATCATGCGCGACTGCAGGATGAGTCCCATCATCGTTCCGAACTCCGGGTGAGAAGCCGCGCTCGCTGAACTGAGGATGATTGATACATCGCGGCGTGGCTCGCGGGCAATGCCCTCTGTCACGGAGGTGCGAGAGTGCGAACGGGGATGCGTTTCCGCGAGGCCCTCTCCCCCGCCGACTTCGCCGCTCGTTCCTCGCGGCTCGCGGCGACCCCTCCCCCAACCCCGGGGGAGGGGTTGGCGTTCCTCAACTCCCTGCTGTAACAACCCCTCCCCCGCAGTTTGGGGGAGGGGTCGACCGCCGTCGCGAGGAACGAGCGAAAAGGCCGGTCGGGGGAGAGAGCCCGCCAGCGCACCCCGTCACCGCCGCCCTTCGTCCACAATCTGAACATAACCCTTGCGCACGCTGCCAATACGTATTAGCTAATACGTATCATCATGCCTACCCGCCGAACCGACTCCGCCCGCCCCGCGACCACGCACGACGTTGCCCGACGGGCGGGCGTCTCACAGGCGACCGTGTCGCTGGTGCTGGGGGGCAACCCGCGGGCGAGGGTTTCGGCGCAGACGCGCGAGCGGGTGGTGCGGGCGGCGGGGGAGCTGGGGTATCGGCCCAACCTGGTCGCCCGGGGCCTGGTCCAGCGAAAGTCGTATGCCATCGGGGTGATGGTGCCGGACCTCTCGAACC
>DASQBH010000894.1:0-4146 GCA_035635315.1 Longimicrobium sp. | reverse complement strand
CCAGAAGCCGAGGCGCCGCCCGCGAAGGGCCGGGCCCGCGTGCTGGCGCAGGAGCTCCGCGAGCTGGAGGCGCGGCTGCGCCAGGGCGGCGGGCCAAAGCGCATCCAGAAGCAGCATGACGACGGCAAGCTGACGGCCCGCGAGCGCATCGCCCTGCTGCTGGACCCGCGCACGCGCTTCCAGGAAGTGGGCCTCCTGGTCGCGCATGACCAATACGAGGGGCAGGCGCCCGCGGCCGGCGTGGTGACGGGGATCGGCACCGTGTGCGGGCGCGAGGTGGTGGTCATCGCCAACGACGCCACCGTCAAGGCAGGGTCGTGGTGGCCCGAGACCATCACCAAGATGCTGCGCGCGCAGGAGATCGCCATGCGCTGCCGCGTCCCCATCATCTACCTGGTGGACAGCGCCGGCGTGAACCTGCCGTACCAGGGGGGCGTGTTTCCCGGGCAGTACGGCGCGTCGCGCATCTTCTACTACAACAGCATCATGCGGCGCTATCTCAAGGTGCCGCAGATCGCCGCCGTCATGGGGCCGTGCATCGCCGGCGGGGCGTACCTTCCCGCGCTGAGCGACGTGATCCTGATGGTGGAGGGCACGTCGTTCATGGGGCTGGGCGGGCCCAACCTGGTCAAGGGCGCCACGGGGCAGACGGTGGACAGCGAGACGCTGGGCGGCGCGCTGACGCACAACGCCATCAGCGGCGTGGCGCACTACCGCACACCCGACGACCGCACCTGCATCGCCAGGATCCGCGAGCTGGTGAAGCAGCTTCCGCGCGAAACGACGTCGCTGCCGGTGACGGAGGCGAAGCCGGGCGCACGGCCCGAGGCGGAGCTGTACGACCTGCTGCCGGAAGACCACAAGCAGCCGTACGACATGCGCCAGGTGCTGGCGTGCATCCTGGACGGCGGCGTGCTGGACGAGTTCCAGGCCGACTACGCCCCGGAGATCATCTGCGGCCACGCACGCATCCAGGGCATTCCCGTGGGGGTGATCGCCAACGCGCGGGGGATGCTCAAGGACCCGCACGGCGGCGCGCCCAAGTTCGGCGGCATCATCTACGCCGACAGCGCCGACAAGGCGGCGTTCTTCATCGAAACGCTGAGCCGACACGGCACGCCCATCCTGTTCGTGCAGGACGTGAGCGGCTTCATGGTGGGCTCGCAGGCGGAGCACTCGGGGATCATCCGCGCCGGCGCCCGCTTCGTGGAGGCGATGGCGACGGCCGGGGTGCCCAAGATCGTGCTGACCATCAACCACGCGTCGGGCGCGGGGTACTACGCCATGGCGGGGCAGGGCTTCGACCCGGACTTCATCTTCACCTGGCCCACGGGGCGGATGGGGGTGATGGAGGGCGACAGCGCGGTGATGGCCCTCTTCAGCGCGCAGCTGGAGGCGCTCAAGAAGGAGGGAAAGCAGCCCGACGAGGCGCTGCAGGCAAAGATGGCGTCCGTCCGCGCCGACTACGACCACCAGCTGGACGCCCGCTTTGCCGCCGCGCGCGGCTTCGTGGACGCCGTGGTGCTGCCGGACGAGACGCGCGCCGCGCTGGCGCTTTCGCTGCGCACCTCCCTCAACAACCCCGGCCCGCACCTGGGCGCCTTCGTCCTGCCTGTGTAGGTACGCTGGCGTAAAAGGTTACAGAGTTGACAGGCCCGGCAGGCCACGGTAAGGTTTACTCCGTTCACTTGTCGGGCCCTTTTCGTTGCGTGTCGATGGTGCAGTCGCGAGCGATCCAGGAGCAGCAGATGAGCACCGCGATCGAGATGGAGAACGAGATCGAGGACGGAATCGACGTCGAACCCCTGCGCAGGCGGTTCACCGTCGAGGAGTTCCAGCGGATGGGCGAGGCCGGCATCATCACACCCGACGAGCGGGTGGAGTTGATCGACGGAGAGGTGTACGAGATGACACCCGCAGGCCCGCGCCACATCTGGTCGGTGATCCATCTTACCAGGTACTTCGTCAGACTTGCCGGCGACAATCTGTTCGTTTCCATCCAGAGCGGTGTGACCACGATCGGCAACACGCAACTGGCGCCGGATGTAGCCATCCTCCGCCTGCGCCCGGGCAAGCTCCCCGGTCAGGTTCCTGAGCCGGAGGATTGTGTTCTGCTCGTGGAAGTATCCGACTCCTCTGCCGGCTTCGACCGAAAGAAGAAGAGCCGTCTGTACGCCGACGCGAACATCCCCGAGTACTGGGTCCTGGACCTGCCCAGGAAGCGCGTGGTTGTCCATCGCCGCCCCAGGGCCGGTGCGTACCAGGATGTCGGGGAGTACGGGATCGAGGCGTCGTTCACGTCTCCAGCGTTGGGGGGCCGCACGATCGCGGCGAAAGATCTGCTGGAGGCGCCAGGTACATAAACGGACGACGTTTGATAAAAGATGCGCCGCGCTGGCGTGAAAGGATACAGCGTTGACAGGGGTCGGCGGGCGGCATTAGCCTTGTTGCCGCCCGCTTCTTCGTCTCAGATCCATCGGCGCCGAATGGTAGCCACGAGCGAAGGAAGGGGACGCATGGCCATTCGATTCGCGCAACCATACCGATTCAGTGAGCAGCAGCTGGCTCGCATGGTCGAAGTGGGGATTGTCCCGCGGGCGGGAACCCAGCTGGTGGATGGTGTCCCGTACCGGGCGGGCTCTCCGATCCGATTTTCGGGTGAGGATTATGAGCGGCTCGGCGAGGCGGGCGTTCTGGGCGCAGACGAACGTGTCGAACTGATCGGCGGCGAGGTGATCGCGATGTCCCCAGTCGGCGGGCCGCACAGCACGGGTGTCTTTGACCTGGACGACTACCTGCATGGGGCGGTCGGGCCGGATGTCCGCGTCACGATGAACGCGAATCTGCGGCTGCCGGACGGCAGCTACGTGGTCCCCGACCTCATGCTGCTGCGACGCGACGAGGTGGCGCGGGGAACGTTGCCGTCACCCGAAGCCTGCACGCTGGTGGTAGAGGTCGCGGATTCCTCGGTGGAGTTCGACCGGCATGACAAGCGCGCGATCTACGCCTGCGCCGCGATTCCCGAATACTGGGTGGTGGATCTGACCAGAAAGACGCTCGTGCAGCATCTTGGCCCGGGCCCGGGCAACTATCACTCCGTCAACGAGTACCCGCGCGGGAGCTCCTTCACGTCCCCGGCACTTGCTGGGCGGCTGGTGCGCGTGGACGATCTGCTACCGTGAACGGAAAGGGACACATGGCCGTTCAATTCGCGCAGCCGTACCGGTTCAGCGAGCAGCAGCTGGCTCGCATGACAGAAGCGGGGATCATCCCGCGCGCTGGGACGGAACTCGTGGACGGCGTTCCCTGCCGGGCCGGGGCTCCGGTCCGGTTCTCCAGCGACGAGTACTTTCGGCTCGGCGAAATCGGCGTGCTTGCTGAGAATGAACACGTCGAACTGATGGATGGGGAAATCATCGCGATGAGCCCCGAAGGAGGTCGCCATTTCGCTTGTGTAGCCCGGCTCATGCGTCTGTTGTACGGACGTGTGCCCGGAGCAGCGGTTCTTTCGCATGGGACGCTCTTTCTGCCGGAGGAGTACCGGCCAATGCCGGACGTGATGATCCTCCGGCCCAGCGCGGATGATTACGAGAACGTTCGTCCCACGCACGAGGATGCGGTCGTGGTGACCGAAGTCTCCGAATCCACGCTGGCATTTGACCGGCACCACAAGGCGGCGCGGTACGCGGACGCCGCAATCCCGGAATACTGGCTCGTCGACCTGACCCGCGACACGATTTCCGTGCATGAGAATCCGGTGGCGGGCCAGTACACCGGCGTGCGCGTCTTTCGCCCGGGTGAGGTATGGAAGGCGGCGCGTTTGGGTGGGATCGAGATCGCTGTCGACGATGTGCTGAAGCCGAAACGAGAGACGTAGTGACCCTCAGACGGGTTGCCGCCGCGGCGGGGCGGGTGATATATGACTCTCCGGAGGCTGCACGGGCGGCCTCCGGATTGTTTTGTGGCCGGGCCTCCCTCACCGTCAAGTGGGCCGCCTCGCGTCTCTTCGTGGACGCCGTGGTGCTGCCCAACGAGACGCGCGCCGCGTTTACGCTGGCGCTGCGCACCTCGCTCAACAACCCCGGCCCCGCACCTGGGCGCCTTCGTGCTGCCGCCGAACGTGTAGAGCGGTGACGGAAAAGGTAC
>DASQBH010000893.1:0-2863 GCA_035635315.1 Longimicrobium sp. | reverse complement strand
GGTAACAGCGTGATACCCGATCCACCCGCTCACGTGCAGGGCCGCTCCAGGCGAAAGCCGGGCTCCAGGCGCGGGCGCGCGTCGGCCTGCGCGGCCAGCCAGCCGGTGGCGTACATCCATCGGGTGGCGCGGGTCAGCTTGGCGGTGTCGATGCGGTCCGCCTCGTCTTCGGGCGTGTGGTAGTCCGGGTGCAGCAGGGTGGTAAAGAAGAGCGACGGGATGTTGGCGCACGCGTACGGCAGGTGGTCGCTGCGAAAGAACCAGCCCTCCGGGTGCTGCGGATCGTCCCAGGAACTGTCCAGGAGAAAGCGCGACACCTCCGCGTTCGCCCGCTCCGCCATCGCGACCAGGTCCGACGACGTGCGGTGCGGGGGCCGCACGCCCAGCAGCCCCGCGCTGTCGGGGTGGTTGCGGCCGATCATGTCGCCGTTGAGCACCGCGACGATGGACTCGCGGGGCACGGTGGGGTGGCGAACGTACCAGCGCGAGCCCAGCAGCCCCCGCTCCTCCGCGCCGTGCCAGACGAAGAGCGCCGCGCGCCGCCCCGGCTGCCGCACGAACGCGCGGGCGATGCCCAGCAGCGCCACGCTGACGGTCGCGTTGTCGTCCGCGCCGTTCCAGATGCTGTCGCCGCCCACGGGGACGCGCGTGCCGTCGTGGTCCTGGTGCCCGCTGAACAGCACGTGTTCCCCGCGCAGCGCCGGGTCCGCGCCCGGCGCCACGGCGACCACGTTGGCGGAGGGATAGACGAAGCTCTCCGTCGACAGGCTGGCCACCAGCCGCTGCCCCGGCGCGCGCAGGGCGTCCATCATCCCCCGGCGCAGCCAGAGGACGGGCGGCTGGCCCGTGGGGCGCTGCTCCGTGCCGTCGCTCAGCGTGTAGCGGCCGCGCAGCATGGCGCTCCCGGTCACCTCGAACTGCGTCTCCGCCACCGAGTCGGAGACCAGGATGACGGCCGCGGCGCCGCGCTGCGCCAGGAACGCGGCGCGGTCGCGCACCGCCGCCTGCGTGTAGCGGCGCGCCCACAGGCTGATCCATGAGACGGGGACGGTGTTCGGCGGGGTGATGACGGCGGCCGCCGCCTTGCCGCGCAGGTCTACCCCGGCCAGGTCCGCCTCGCGCCCCTCGCCCACCCAGACCACCGGCAGGTCCACCCGTGCGTCCACCGGCGCCGCGACCACCACGTCGCGCGCCAGGGACAGCGGCGTGCCGCCGAGCGTCACGGTGCTGTGCCCGGCGATCCGCACGCGGCGCACGGGAAAGAACTGGAAGTACGTCCCGTCGTCGCCCGCGGGGAGCAGCCCGGCCTCGCGCGCCCGCTCCGCCACCCAGGCGCTGGCGCGCATCTCGTCCAGCTCCCCCGCTTCGCGCCCGCGCATGGCGTCCGACGCCAGGGCGAACAGGTCGCGCCGCAACTCCGCCTCGGTGATCGCCTCCAGCGCCGGCGGCCCCGCGTCCGCAGCCAGCGCCCGCGCGGCGCGGGGGGACGGCCCCGCCGCGGGCGCCGCGCATCCGGCGAGGACGAGTGCAAGGGTGGCGGCGGCTGCGGCAGGTCGCATCATCGTCTCTCGTCCGGGGCTGGAAGGGCGCTCGCGGCAATGTCGAGGCTGCGCGCACGCCCTGCAAGACGACAGCCCGGGCGGGATCAGCCGCGCCCGCCCGTCATCCGCCGGAGCAGTGCCGCGCCAGGAACTCCACGTGCGCGTAGTACGGGTGCGTGTCGGGCGGAATCCACCCCGCGGGCGGGCCGCCGGGCGGCATGGTGGTCTGTACGGCGCGCTGCAGGATCAGGCAGTACTCGGGGGTGGTGCGCGGGATCTCGTGGCACCCGTCGCACGACCCCTGCTTCTCGTCCTTCAGCGCGGGCAGGGCAAGGGGGCCGGGGTTCACGAACTCCCGGCGGCCGATCGGCGTGTAGCGCACGTCGGCGCTGGTGCTGATCCCCGGGATCTGCAGGGCGGAGCCGGGGTGGATGATGAACGCGTTGGTGCCGCGGTGGCAGTCGGTGCAGGCCTCGTCCAGGTCGTACCCGCTCTGGAGGTCCCACGCCGTCATCGTCTCGCGCCTCCAGTCGATGCGCTCCTCGCTTCCCGGCCGCGAGTTGTCGTAAAAGCAGGCCTTTCCCGTCCGCGCGCTCTGGCAGATGATGCCCAGCAGCAGGCCTTCGGTGCGCGGCAGGGCGTAGCACACGCCGTCCTCGTTCTGGATGGCGAACACCTTCACCTCGCCGCGGCCGATGAAGTTGAACTCCGGCCGCAGGTCCAGGCTGTCTCCCCACTCCTCGCCGGGGAACGCGGGCGGGGTGGGCACCGACTCACGCTCGCAGTCGGCGATGTACCGTGCTCCGTTCCCCAGGCCGGGAATCCCGAACTCTTCCAGCCCGCGCTTGCGGATCCACTCCAGGAGCCCGGGGTGGATGTCGACGGCCAGCCGCCACGTCTGCTCGCGCACCACGCGGTACCGCCAGTCGTAGCGGGCGCGCAGCTTTTCGTCCGACCGGTCCAGCAGGGTGCCCAGGATGGCGTTGTTGGCCAGTGCCGTCTCCTCCGCGCCGAACCCGCTCTGCTCCGCGTCTTCCCGCAGCAGCCGCACCTCCTCCGCCAGCCCGGGATCGGCCTCCGCCAGCAGCCGCGCGAACAGCGACTTCTGCATGGAGGCGATCAGCGGCAGGTCCATGGGGATCTCCTTGAGGTCCGCATCCAGCAGCAGCCCGTGGTAGGCGTGCGCGATGCGCTCCACGTCCCCGTACGGCGCCTCATCCTGCCGCCGCTCTCCGCCGTTCCCGCCGGAGCCCGCCGGGCCATCCCTGTCGCACCCCGCCAGCAGCGCGGCCAGCAGCACGGTCCAGCGGCAGATCTGCTTC
>DASQBH010000892.1:0-2735 GCA_035635315.1 Longimicrobium sp. | reverse complement strand
ACTCGGTGACGGCCAACTACGCGGTGCTGGACTATGCCTCGCGCTACCGCCAGACGCTGCTGATGAACTTCTGGCGGATGGGGCGCAACTCGGTGGAGCGCGGCCGGCAGGACACGTGGACCGTCTACCCGCGGCGGGTGGACAGCGTGCGCGCCGTGATCGCGGCCGAGCGGCAGGGGCAGCGCGCGGAGGGCAACGCGGTGATGTCGGCCGGCGGGCTGTTCGGCGGGGCGCCCAACCCGGAGCAGTCGGCGCGGTACCTGGCGGCGCTGCGGCGGCCGGAGTGGCGCGACCCGCGGGCGTACGTCATCCCCTCGGACCAGACGGACTTCCCCACGGCCACCAAGTTCGTCAACGCGCTGCGGGAGAACGGGATTCAGATCCACCGCGCCACCGCGTCGTTCTCCGCCGGCGGCAAGACGTATCCGGCGGGCTCGTTCGTGGTGCGGCTGGACCAGCCGTTCCGCCCGCACGTGCTGGACATGTTCGAGCCGCAGGACCACCCCAACGACTTTCTGTACGAGGGCGGCCCGCCGATCCCCCCGTACGACAACGCGGGGTGGACGCTGGCGTACCAGATGGGCGTGGAGTTCGACCGCATCCTGGACGCCCTGCCGGCGCAGGCGCCGCTGCAGGCGGTCGACGCGTGGAACCTTCCCGCGCCTGAGGGGCGCATCGCCACGCCACGCTGGGCGCCGCAGGGCTACATCCTGTCCCCGCAGCAGAACGACGCCTTCACCGCGGTCAACCGGCTGCTCAAGGAGGGGATCGCGGTCCACCGCCTGACCCGTGCGGGAGACCGGGGCGAGCAGCCCGGCGACTTCTGGGTGGAGGCACCGGGACGCGCCGCGTTCCAGATGCTGACCGGGCTGGGGGATTCGCTCGGCGTGCGCATCGAGGCGTCCCCCCGCCTTCCGCGAGGCGCGGTGCCGCTGCGGCAGCCGCGCATCGGCCTGGTGGACCGCTACGGCGGCATCATGCCCAGCGGCTGGACGCGGTGGATCTTCGAGGAGTTCGGATTCCCCTACTCCGTCGTCTTTCCGCCGGAGCTGGACGCGGGGAACCTGAACGCGAAGTACGACGTCCTCGTCTTCGTGGACGGCACCATCCCCGAGCGCGATCCGCGTGCGGGCGCCGGTGGGGGCGGCGGCTTCAACTTCATGCCCAGCCCCGACGCCGTGCCGGAGGAGTTCCGCGGGCAGCTGGGGATGGTGACCATCGCCCAGACGGTGCCGAAGCTGCGCGAGTTCCTGGAGAACGGCGGCACGGTGCTCACCATCGGCGGGGCGACGGTGCTGGCCCGCCACCTGGGGCTGCCGGTGGAGGACCACCTGGTGGAGGCGGGGCCGGACGGCCAGCCGCGCCACCTGCCGCGCGAAAAGTACTACATCCCCGGCTCGCTGCTGCGCGTGGCGGTGGACAACGACGCCCCCGTCGCGTGGGGAATGCCGGAGCAGGCCACCGTGATGTTCGACGACTCGCCCGTGTTCCGCCTGGGCGCCGGCGCCGAGGCGGCGGGGATCCGGCGCATCGCCTGGTTCGACACGGAGACCCCGCTGCGCAGCGGCTGGGCGTGGGGCCAGCAGCACCTGAACGGCGGCGCGGCCATCGTTTCCGCGCCGGTGGGACGCGGCACGCTGTACCTGTTCGGCCCGGAGATCGCCTTCCGCGCCCAGCCCCACGGCACCTTCCGCCTTCTCTTCAACGGCCTGTACGAGTCGGTGACGGACGAGGCACAGGCGCGGCGGTAAACCGCCGGTCTGGATAAAATGAGCGGGGCACGCGGCATCGGCTGCGTGCCCCGCTCCCTCTCGTTCCGGTTGCCACGCACGCGTGCTCCTGGCTGTCCCTTCAGTCCCGGTATCGACCTCTACATGACGGCTCACGGCAGTTGCGAGTGGGCTCGTGGAGGAGTTCCAGACAGGGTAAGCCGTTTTTGTTCAGGAGCTTGCCTTGCCATGCCTCCCTGGCGGAAAGTGGGCCCGCGAGGTGGCTGATCATGATTACAGGTTGTACGGGTTCCTCATTATATTGAGCTCAGCCGACCAGAGGAGGAATTCATGGCGATGAAGAAAATCGACGTGGCACAGGGCGATCTCACTGACGCCCTTGCCGCCGTGGAAGAAGGTGATGAGGTGGTGCTGACGAAGGAGGGCCGCCCCGTGGCGCGCCTGCTTCCCATGCAGGAGCATGCGACCGGGCCGCTTCTCGGCCCGCGCAAGGCCGGGAGCGCGCGTGGCCTGTTCACGGTGCCCGACGATTTCGACGCGCCGCTGGCAGATTTTCGGGATTACATGTAACCTGCCCATCCGCATGCGCTCTCTGCTTGATACCCACGCTTTCCTCTGGTTCATTTCCGGAGACAACCGGCTGAGCCTCAGGGCCCGAAACAGAATCGAAGCACGGAATGCCGAGGTCCTGCTCAGCATTGCGAGCATATGGGAGATCGCCATCAAGGCTGCGCTGGGCCGGCTTCCGCTTCCGTCACCGGTACGCAGCTTTGTTCCGCAGCAGATGACGGAGAACAACATCGGTCTGCTTCCCATCGCGCTGGATCACGCGCTCGAAGCGGGAAGTCTGCCGCACCACCACCGCGACCCGTTCGACCGGATGCTGGTGGTGCAGGCGCGAATGGAGGAGATGCCGATCATCAGCGCGGATCCCGAGCTGGATCGGTACGGGATTGATCGCGTGTGGTAACGGGTGCAGCGCATGACGATCGTACCGGCAGCACT
>DASQBH010000891.1:0-3143 GCA_035635315.1 Longimicrobium sp. | reverse complement strand
GAAGTTGCTCAACCGCTTGCGCGCGACCGAAGGATCTCGTCTCGGCGATTGCGGGGCTGGCCACGCGGCACCGATCCAGCCCCCAGGTGCTGCCGGCGAGATCCTTCGGTCGGCGCCCGTACTCAGTCGTCCGGCGGAGTTCAGCGCGGCGCCTCCCTCAGGAAATCAATCGGCTGGGCTGGATTCACGGCATTAATCCAACCCCACGGTTCTGCCGGCGAGATCCTTCGGTCGGCGCCCAATTGCCTGCGCAGCGGCAAGTTGGGAGCGGCGCCTCCCTCAGGAAACCACGAGGGTATTTCCGGATCTGGTATCAGGCTGATTCTCAAACACACAGCCAGAAATCCTTCCCGCCTGTCCATCGAATCACCATGGTGCCGTGCCGCACCCATTCCATCACTCCACCCTTTCAATCAGGACAGGCGGCCATGGGGACCACCGAACTGCCGCTCGACTCTCGGGAGTACAAGCTGATGCTCAGCACCACGCGCTTTCACAACCGCCAGACTGCGAGCGACGAGTGGATGGAGGTGGTCAGAGACGTGATCGTCCGGCAGGGCGGCGTGCTGGTCCCGCAGGAGGAGCTGGACAAGGACGTGGAGAAGCGGCGCCGGGCGTGGTTCCTGGACACGGCGGTGGGCGGCTTTGGCGAGCTTGGCTGGATCCTGCGCGTGCGGAAGGAGAAGGAAAGTGACTTCAACCTGACGCTCAAGTTCCGCTCGCCCGACCGCTACGTGTCAGCCGCGCAGGAGCTGGCTGCCAGCGCCGGTCACAATACCGAGGTGAAGTTCGAGGAAGACGTCCTGCCGCCGTTCGCTATCCAGTACTCGCACTCCAACAAGATCAAGAAGCTGAAGCAGGAGCCCGCGCCGCAGACCGTCGAGGCCGCCGCGCAGCTCTTTCCCGTTCTGGACACGCTCGGCATCCCCGGGAACACGCCGCTGAGGAAGGCGGATGACTTCGAGGCGCGCGAGGTGGTGCTGCAGGTGGGCGGATTCCGGTTCGGCGACGGCCCCGCGATCAAGATGAGCCAGACCTTCTGGTACCCGGCCGGGATCGAAGCCAGTGCCAGCGAATACCCGCTGGTCGCCGAGTTCTCCTTCGACTTCGAGGCGGCCAAGGAGGGCGACCGCTTTCCGCTCGCGACGGTTTCGGGCGCGGACGCGGTGTTCCGCCGGCTCCAGGCGCAGGCCGGGTGGATGGACGTGAGCGGAACCACCAAGTCGGCGCTGGTTGCGGCCGGGCTGTAATCCTTCCGAATCCGGCAAAAGAATTGGCATACGGAGAAACGGAGCAACGGAGATGAAGCTTTCTCTGTTGCTCTGTTTCTCTGTGTGATACCGTTTCTCATGATTCGTCGTGTACTCATGCCGAATCCGGGCGAATACCAGTTGCACCTCAGAACTGCATTTCTCACACGGGGTCAACGGGGTCAACGGTAAAGATCAAAACCGTTGACCGTTGACCCCGTGTGAGACAAGTCCTTTCAGGATCTGGTCGCATTGGTCTGTCCTCCGCGCCCTCCGTGTAAGGCAGCGGTAGAAACCCCGGTGCACAATGAATTGCAGGATTTGGTATGAGACCCCGATCTTTTTGCGGATACGGGATCAGGCTCCGGGGAGTGAGCGCTCGAAGCGCAGGAGGAGCACCATGGGGCGGCCGCACTGCTCCAGGTACCGCCGGCCGCGCCCGGCCGCTTCGTAGTACGGGCGTGCGGCCGGCCCCACCGTCAGGTCGACCGCGGCGCGCAGGACCAGGCCCGCGGCGTGCGCGGCAGCGCGATGCTCCGCCACGTCGTGGCGAAAGTGCTGCACCGCGTGCTCCGCCCCGGCGGCGTCGGTAAAGGAGCGGGCGAACCCCGCGTCGGCCGCGGCGGGGTGAAAGTCCGTGACCACCAGGGTGGCGCCGGGGGCCGCGACGCGCGCCAGCTCCCGGTAGGCGGGCTCGATCCGCTCCAGGTGCCCCAGCGCCAGGCGGCACCAGAGCAGGTCAAACGCGGCGCTCCGCAGGGGAAGCGCGTGGAGGGAGGCCGCCGCCATGGGGAGCGGGCCGTGACGCCGCCACCCTTCGCGCAGCATCTCCGGCACCAGGTCGATCCCCACGCCCGACGCGCCCCGCGCTACCGCGCCGGCCAGGCGGCGGGCCGTGCCGCACCCGGCGTCAAGCAGGCGCGTTCCGGGCGCCGGCGCGGGCGAGTGCGTCCGCACACCCTCCTCCTCGATGGCCGAGAACGCCGATTCGGCGTCGTACGTGGGCGCCCAGAGACGGTACGCCTGCGCCGCCGCCAGCACGCCCGGCGCGGGGCCCTGCGTCACGCCGCCGGGGCGGGACGCAGGTGGCCGTACGCCTGCCTGTCGTCCGCCTGCCGGTCCTCGTCGGGCACGCGCGCCCACTGCCGCACCCGCCGCAGCAGGCGGGGATCCTCGTAGCGCCCGCTGCGCCAGCGGGGCGCCGCCAGCACGCGAGCCAGCGCCTTGCCCCACGGGCGCGTGCGCGTGTCGTGCACCGACGGAAAGCGGCTCTTGAGCACGGTCTCGAAGTCCAGCACCTTGGCCCGGAGCTCGGCGGTCATCCAGGGGACGTGCGGGTCCTCGTGCGTCATCCAGCCCACCCACTCCGGCGTCGTCCAGTCCTCCAGCCGCGTGGGCGTCCCCGAGAGCGGGTCCACGCCGCCGTAGGTGTCGCCGCGCTGGGGCGTGGGCGTGTAGAAGTAGGTGATCAGCTCGCAGTCGGGATTGACCTGCTTGAGCCGGCGCACGAAGGCGAGCGTGTTCTCCACCTCGCGCGCGGGCTCCTGCGGGTCGCCCAGCACGAAGGAGAACTCGGGGATCACGCCGTGCTGGCGCGTCCTGGCCGCCGCCTCCAGCGTCTGCTCCACGGTCAGGCGCTTGTTCATCTTCTTGAGCACCTCGTTGCTCCCCGACTCCGCGCCGAAGAAGACCATCGTCCAGCCGCTCTCCCTGAGATTTTTCCAGGTGCGGTCGGAAAAGCGCAGCACGGCGTCGATGCGCGCCTCGCACCACCAGCGCAGCCCCAGCGGCGTCATCCGCTCCGCGATCTCGACGGCGTGCTCCTCCGTCAAAAAGAAGTTGTTGTCGTAGAAGTGCACCCCGTCCATGCCGTAGGTGCGCGCCAGGAACTCC
>DASQBH010000890.1:0-2137 GCA_035635315.1 Longimicrobium sp. | reverse complement strand
CCTCGCGCAGGCGCGCTTCGAAGCCGGAGCTCCGGTAGTTCACGGCCGACTCCGCTCCGAGCGCGCGGATCTGCTCGAGCTTGGCGTCGCTCCCGGCCATGCCCACCGCCGCGCAGCCAGAGCGGGTGGCGATCTGCACGGCCGCGGTCCCCACGCCCCCGGCCGCCGCGGTGACCAGGACGCGGTCGGTGGGGCGGAGCCGCGCCATCTCCATCAGCGCCACCCACGCGGTAAGGTAGTTCACGGCGACGGCGGCGTTCTCCTCCGTCGAGAAGCCGGGGATCGCGGGGAGCGCCTGCCGCTCGGGCACCACCATCCGCTCCGCGTACGCCCCGTACTGCGCGCCGACGATCACCCGTTCGCCGATCGCGCGCCCCTCCACGCCGGCACCCAGCGCGTCGATGGTGCCCGTCGCCTCCATCCCGGGCGTGTAGGGCATCGCCGGTGCCCAGCCGTACAGCCCCTTCCGGGAGAGAATCTCGGCGAAGTTGATGCCGATCGCCTCCACGCGCACCCGCACCTCTCCCGCGCCGGGCACCGGGTCGGGAACGTCGCGCACGCGCAGCACCTCCGCGCCGCCGTGCCGATCCAGGACGATCGCCCTCATCCACCTCCTCCAGGGAAGAACCACCCGCGCGTACCTCGCCCCATCATCGCCACCGGGCGCGTCAACCCGTGCCCGGCCACGCCGGCCCGATCGCCTGCGCAAATCCCACGCTGAACCGTCACGCCTCCTCATACCGGATCCGCAAAAGATTTCAGATGCACGACGGCGGGGGAGGACGCGGGAACGGATCGAGTTCTTCGCAGCCTCGATCGTTTCGCCGCCTCTCCATCCCCGTGCCGCATCGCTAAAAGAATAAGCCTCACACAGAGTCAACAGAGTCAACGGAGTTTTCTCGTGCCGCGCGACATGCTCCGCGCCTCGTCCGCATTCTGGTGCATTTCGATGCGGCACGAATGCCGATCTTCGCATCCGGGACCTCACTCTGTTGACTCTGTTGACTCTGTGTGAGACCCGATCTTTTGCCCCGACTTCGCATCCGCGCAACACCGGCGCGGCGCTCGTTCTGTCGGGCCCGATTTGATGCTATCTTCGCCCCGATGGCGGAGGACAGCCGCGACGTGCAGCGCGTACCCGGTGGGCGTGGAGGCGTGATGGAAGTGTTCGAGGTGGTGATCGCGCTGCTGCTGGGCGGCGCGATGCTGGCTGCGGTGGCGCGGCGGATCGGCGCGCCCTACCCGGCGCTGGTGGCGCTGGCGGGGGCGGCGCTCGCCCTCATCCCCGGCGTGCCCACGCTGGTGCTGGACCCCGAGCTGGCGCTGGCGCTGTTCGTGGCACCCGTGCTGGTGGACGCCGCCTTCGACGCCTCGCCGCGCGACCTGCGGGCCAACTGGCGCGCCGTCACCGGCCTCGCCCTGGGCGCTGTGGCGCTGACCATCGCCGTCGTCGCCGTGGTCGCGCGGATGCTGGTTCCCGGGATGCCGTGGGCGGCGGCGGTCGCGCTGGGCGCCATCGTGGCCCCGCCCGACGCGGCGGCCGCCACCACGGTGCTCAAGCAGTTGCGGCCGCCGCACCGGCTGCTCACCATCCTGGAGGGGGAGAGCCTCTTCAACGACGCCAGCGCGCTCCTCGTCTATCGCCTGGCCGTGGGCGCCACGCTCGCCGGCTCGCTGTCCGGGTGGACCGTGCTCCCCACGCTGCTGCTGATGACGGTGGGGAGCGTGGCCCTGGCGCTGGTGCTCACCCGGGTCACTCTCGCCGTGAGCGCACGCATCCAGGACGTGGCGACGGCGGTGGTGGTCCAGTTCTGCAGCACGTTCGGCGTCTGGATCCTTGCCGAGCAGCTGCACCTGTCGGGGATCATCACCATGGTGGTCTACGCCATGGCGGCCTCGCGCCGCGCGGCCGAGATCGTGCCGGCGCGCATCCGCATCCCCGCGTGGGCGGTGTGGGAGGTCGCGGTGTTCGTGCTGAACGTGCTGGCGTTCATCCTGGTGGGGTTCCAGCTCCGGTCCATCGCCGCGCGGGTGACGGGATCGGAGGGGGCGCAGTACGCCACGGTGGCGGCGGCGGTGTGCGCGGCGGTGATCCTGGCGCGCATCGCGTGGGTAACGGGCGCGGCGGCGTTCAGCC
>DASQBH010000889.1:0-3484 GCA_035635315.1 Longimicrobium sp. | reverse complement strand
CCACCAGCGCCTGCAGCAGGTTGGCGGTGCCCAGCGTGTTGACGGCGGTGTAGTCGGCCACCTGGTACATGCTCTGGCCCACGCCCACGGCGGCGGCCAGGTGGTAGACCACGTCGACGTCGCGCAGGCTGCGCCTCACGTCGTCGGCGCTGCGCATGTCGCCCTGGATGAACTCCGCGTCGCCGGGCACCCACGCGGGCTTGCGCCGGTCGGGGCCGTGCACCTGCGGGTCGAGGTTGTCCAGGATGCGCACCCGGTCGCCGCCTTCCAGCAGGGCGTCCACCAGGTGGCTCCCCACGAACCCCGCCCCTCCCGTCACCAGCACTCTCCGACCCGCCACTCCACACCTCCGTGTCGCGGTGATCCCACGCTCCGCCGCCGCCCATCGCGACCGGCGCCGTAATTCCCAGACCCACGTTTTCACTGCCACAGGTGAACAAAGCGCCCACCTGATGCAACCTCCATTCCGCGTGTAACACCAAGGGAAAATCACCAGAGGTGTTACACAACGGCCCCAACTACTCTCCTTATCCGCCAGCGCAAAAACGCGAGAGACCCCGCTCGATCCCCCGCGCCGCGAGAGGTGCTATCCGGCCGTGCCCAGCCCGTACCCCAGGCAGGTGCGCGACCCTGCGCCGCCCGGGGTCCAAGAGCCCCGGTCCACGCCCGTTCCGCTCACGTCGCCCGCCCCAGGCGTCGGTCGTAGCCGTCCGCCGCCCGCTCCATGCGCGCGTTCACCTCGTCGGCGTGCACGCCGCTCACCAGGCGCTGCGCCAGCCGTACGCCCAGCCGGCGCTCCTGCGCGCGGCCGTACTCGGCGGCGCGGCCGTGCTCCAGGTGCTCGGCGGCCTCCATCTCCAGCGCGAAGGCAAGCAGGTCCAGGTCGGTAAAGATGCGGCCGCGCAGGTCCATGTCCTCCGGCGCGTCCGTGGGGCTGGGCTGACTGAGCATGATGGCCAGACGGGGGCGGGCTGCATCCGGACCGCGATTTTTTCGAAAATCCTGCGCCGGGCAGGGCTCGCGAAAGTGTTTGCAGGTGACGCGCAAACAGCGTGCCGTAGACGCCTACAGCAGCACGGCCGCGGACGGTCGTGAACCGCTCCGGCCGTGCTCCGGCGGGCGGCGGAATCGACGCGGTTTTCGTGCGTCCGGTGGACGGCGTGCACACCCCCGGGACGGGTCCCGCCACGGATCGCGCCATGCGATGAAATGAACGCCGTGAAGCAGGAGACGTAGATTCATCTGATTATTTCACAACAGGTTACGCTGCACCTCCCCAGCGAGTGCCGCCCCGTGCTCCGGCCTTCCGCCGCCACGGGGAGGTCAATGCTCCGAGAACACGGGACCCGTGATCTTCGTAGATGAACAAGCGGCGCTACGATCCAGCATCCAGCAGGATATTTGGAGGGAACACCAACATACCATCCGCAACTTTGCGGGAGAGGAGATCAACGGAGTGAACAGGGCGCGGGCGGGCGCCGCGGCGAGATCCAAATTCGTACGTTTTGCGTCACGGAGGGAACAGAATAAACGGAGGGCGGATCCGGTGCCGGATCCGCCCTTGCTGGTGCCTCGGCCGCGCGGCTCAGAAGCCTGCGAGGGGGACGCAGCGCTGCTCCTCGAAGTTGCGCGGCTCGATCTGGATGGTGAGGTGGTGCGGGCCGAACCGGTCGTGCAGCAGGCAGTGCAGGTCCGCCAGGATCTCGCCGGGGGGGCGCCCCTCCGGCAGCACGTCAACACGCTTTTGCCGGCTGCACTCCAGGCCGCCCCTCTCGCGCCGCAAGGCATGCGCCTCATGGGCCGCCCTCGCGCTGGCGTGCGAACATCGTTCACCGGCTTTCCCAGGACGCGATGAGCCGGTCCGGGTGCACGGGTGCAGCGGACGAAAAGCTGGCGCGCCAGATTTTTACGGCCTAAATATTCGCCACCTTGCCTGGGAGCGCTCCGCTCCGCGATCGATCGGACTCCACCCGGAGGTGGTCCATGCCACGCGTCCGATTCCTCCCCCTCGTTCTTGCGGCACTCTGGTCGGCAGCCTGTGCCGATGGCTCCAATCCGCTCGACCCCGCCTCTTCGGGTCCGCCGGCGCGGCACACCGCCTTGCTGCTCCCCGCTACCGACGGCGACGTGTTCCTCCCCGACGTGGCGCTGCGCCCGGGGGTGACGGTGGACCTTCACCTGGCGGTGTTCGTGAACGAGGCGCGGCAGCCCGCCTCGTGCGCGTCGGAGAACGTCGTCCTCGCCGTCCCCGGATTTGCGCACACGGCCGCGACGTGGCAGCCGTACGCATTCGAGCGCTTCGCCGACCCGGCACAGCACGCCTGCGCCGTGATCGTCGTGGACATGCCGGGCCACGGCCTGAGCGGGCTTCCCGAGGGAATTACGTTCGGCGAGCTGACACTCGACGACTACGCGACCGCGCTGCTGGCGGTGCTCGGCTCCTTCGCGGACTCTCCCGCCGCGCCGTCGATCCTGATCGGCCACAGCCAGGGCGGCATCGTGATCCAGATGGCCCAGCAGCGCCTGGTCACCAGCGGATCGAGCCTGCGGCTGGCGGGCATCCGCGAGGTCCAGCTGCTGGCTCCCGCGCCGCCCGCGGGCCTGCCCTGGAGCTTCGTCGACAGCGGAGCTGCCGGGCAGCTGCTGGGGGCGCTGCTCGTCCTGGACGATCCGGTGCTCGGCCCTCACGCGAGCGTTCCGCCCGCGCTGTGGCCGGCGCTGTTCTTCTCCAACCTCTCGGGCCAGGTGGCGCCCGGCGCGCCCACCCCGGCCCAGGTGGCCGCGAACGGCTACAACGCCCCCGCCCCGCTGTACGCGTCGCTGCAGCTGGTGGGCGCACCGCCGTTCGCCCGGCCATCCATCTCCCCGGGGATCTTCGCCGGGCGGTACGGAACCAGGCTCGGCGTGGTCGTCTTCGATCAGGACCCGCTGATCCGTCCCGAAGAGGGCCGGGCGCTGATGCAGCTCCTGACGGACGGACAGAGCGCCCGGACGTTCACCGTGATCCCGGGAGAGTTCGCGGTTCACGACCTGTACCTCTCGGATCCGGCGGCGATTCTCCGCCCCCAGCCTCCCACGCCGCAGTGAACCGGGATGGTTCGGACGCCCCCTGACCCGATGCAGAAGAACCCCCGCCGCGGTCGCGACGGGGGTTCTTCCATTCGTCTCATCCGGACAGGCTGATCACTGTGCATACAGGCAACCCCGGAGTGCACACCGGGACCAGGACCGGCATCATTCCGGACCGTCGTGCGTCAGAAGCCGGCGAGGGGGACGCAGCGCTGCTCCTCGAAGTTGCGCGGCTCGATCTGGATGGTGAGGTGGTGCAGGCCGAACTGGTCGTGCAGCAGGCAGTGCAGGTCCGCCAGGATCTCGCCCGACTCGCGGCGCAGGGCGCGCTCGCCCACCACCACGTGCGCGCTCAGGGCGTCCAGGCCGCTGGTGATGGTCCACACGTGCAGGTCGTGCACCTCCTCCACCCCCT